>JAMDDL010000069.1 GCA_023488645.1 Actinomycetota bacterium
TGAATTAAAGGCAAACATATCAGTAATTTATATTTTCAAGTAATAAAAAGCTGTTACGTTATCATAAAAATTATATAGCAATTTTTTGATAATTGTCTTTTAATTGTAAAAGATTATTTATTTTTATCCGTTTTGACGCATTAATAATTTCGATGCCAACAAGTTTTTCGTCCTTACCCAAATCCAGAACAGTATCATTTGCTATTTGTTTATTTATAACTTTTTGTATTCTGTCATCCAGACGGATATATAAAATATCTGTTAAATTATCATAAATTATATTCATTTTTACTTCCATTTACCATAAAATACGCAAACTGTTACTGTTATTATAGTATTTTTCTTCAAAGTATAAATATATAAATACCACCGTTATTTATTGCAGAATGAAATGGGACAGTATTGCAAAATAACCCAAATCAAAAAAATCAATAAATTAATTAAAAAATTTTATCATTTGTGAAATTGTTATCTTTATATATTGTTAAAAAAAGGATATTTTTAAGCTTGATTTGGGGTTATAGAGGAAGAGGATGCAGAATTGCTATTGACATTATAAAATTTTTTTAATATCCTTATGACAAGGCTGTCAGACAGCGCTAACATATGAGGTAAAAAATTATTAATAAATTGTAAATATTATTTAAAAACATCCAAGCAAGACATATTTTAATAATCGTAATTCTAAATAGAAGAAAGAACAGAAATGAATCATAAAGAAAGAATGCTAACTGTGTTATATCGAAATGGCATACCTGATAAAGTTCCTCATGGTGATCCTATGGTTGATCCTAAAGTTGTAAATAAATTATTAGGAACAAAACCAATTGATGAAGAAGGAAATTTTCTTATTTATTGGATGACTGAAAATTTTTCAGATGAATTTTTTAAAAGGCAATTAAGAGTAAGAGAATTATTAGTATTTGATTATGCCCATGTATTTCCTCGAGAACCTATAAAGACAATTAAAAAAACTACAGAAGGTCATGAAATAAAAAGAAATGTATGGGGAATGGAATTTTTAGTAACACCTACTACTACAGAAGTAATTAAACCACCAGTACCTGATATTAAATCATTAGCAGAGTATAAATTTCCAAATGTTGAGGATTTTGGATTTGATAATTTAGAGAGATGGGTAAATGAAAGTGATCTGTTTGTGGTTTGTCAATTAGACACAGGCTATTTTCAAGTAGCAAATTTGATTGGAGTTGTACAATATATGCTCGGGGTTTTTGATTGTAAAGAGGAAATCAAGCTTTTTACTAAGAGGCTTGTAGATCTTCAGATAAAAATTGCAAAAAAGGCAATAAAAAAGGGCGCTGACTGCATATGGTTAGCAAATGATTATGCATATAATACCGGAACATTTTTATCACCAGATCTTATCTGGGAATTAGACTTTCAATTTGTAAAAAAGATTGTTGATGAAGTACACAAACTCAATAAGCCTGTTGTTTTTCATGCATGTGGAAATCAAAATAAAGTTATGGATATGATTGTTGATTTAGGTGTGGATGGTTTACATGCCATCCAGCCTGCAGCACAAAATGATATTGTTTTTTATAAAAAAAGATATGGGGATAAGCTGGCTTTTTTAGGAAATATTGATATTAATAAACTATTACCATTTGGAACTTGTGAAGAAGTAGATCATCAGGTTAAATACCTAATTGAAAAGGTTGGTTATAATGGTGGATTTGTGCTTGGGACATGTAACGCTATTATGAAAGACACGCCTCCAGAAAACGCATTAGCCCTGCATCTTGCTGCTGAAAAGTATGGCCACTATCCATTAGAGTTTTAAATTTGCATAGAATTTAGGGTATGACACTAAAGTTATGAAAAAACAATTGATTGTTGAAAAGGCCCTTGAAAAGGGCAATGGTGTTCTTAATTTGAAACCTGCCTGGGTTGCACGGGATTTCCTGCCGCCCGGCAGAAGGCTTGGGCTTACGGAAAAAGAATACAATGTAGGCAAAAGAGGATTTATATGTGAAAGATGGCTTGCTTCTGTAACACTTGCGGATAATGCTGTAAGTCCTGATGATGAAGGTTTAAGCTATCTTGAAACGCATTCAAATGAAAATATAACGCTTAAAACTGCTGTTGAAGAAGCAGGCGACCTTATCATGGGCAGGGAATATTCCAAAACACATAAAGGACTGGGGAGGCTCTGCAAGATCTATGATTTTGGCGTAAGGATTCCTTACCATATCCATCAGATGGAAAAGGATGCAAGACTTGTCGGCAGGAATTCAAAGGATGAAGCCTATTATTTCCTGGATGATGTAGAAACTGGACCCCATCCGGAGACTTTTTTTGGTGTTCACCCCTATATAGTTGATGAGAAGAAGTACGATATCCTGCTGCCATACCTTGTAGAATGGAAAGATGACCTGATTTTACGGTATGCAAGGGCGTATCTTAATGTCTCTGGTGAAGGATTTTTCCTGCCCTCCGGGGTACTCCATGCTCCAGGAACTGCGCTGACACTGGAACTTCAGGAAGACTCTGACGTCTTTGCAATGCTCCAAGCGCTTAATGCGGGTAAAATTATTTCAAAGGAACTTTTATTTAAGGATGTAAGAAAAGAAGACAGAGAAGAATTAGGCGAAAAAGTAATACTTAATCAACTTGACTGGCCAGCCAACGGCGATCCGTATTTTTACGAAAATCATTACCTGAAAAATATTTTTATTGAAGAGACAAAGCAAACAGGTGGTGTAGAGCACTGGATATTTTACAATACAACAAAGTTTTCAGGTAAGAGATTAGTAGTAAAACCTGGTCAGAGTTTTATCAGTAAAGAAAATGGTGTTTATAACATACTGGTTTGGAGAGGTAAAGGAACTTATGATGGCCACAAGATTGAAGCTGGAAATTTCCAGTGTGATGAACTTCTGATTTCTCACGATAGAGCAATCCAACCATTAACGGTAAAAAACGACGGCAAAACAGATTTGCTTATCATAAAGTTTTTTGGGCCTGATATTAATACAAATATTCCATTTATTGAAAAATATAAATATTAAAAAAGTAATATTTAAACGAATAGAAGCCATATGAGAAGATATACATTAGCTGATGTTGGAAAATTAGCTGGGGTTTCACAAAAAACAGTATCAAGGGTGATTAATAATGAAAAGCATGTAAAAAATGAAACCAGGAAAAAGATACTAAAAATTATAGATGAAACTGGCTACTATCCCAATAACTCTGCTAAAAGTTTAGTAACCAGGAAAACCAAAACCATCGGACTTATAGTAGGAGATATAGAAAATCCGTATTATTCAAGATTAGCAAGAGGAGTGATAAGAGCAGCTGAGAGTTATAATTATAGTGTTATCGTATGCGAATCAAGATTTGAGGAAGCAGTTGCTGAAAAGTATTTAAACATGCTTATGGAGAGGAGTGTTGATGGAATACTTATATCAACACTGGATTTTAAATCAAGTGTTTTGGACAGATTAAAAATGAATGAATTTCCTCATATATTTGTAACTTGTAAGCTATCAAGCACTTCTAAAAATTACGTTATTGGTGATGAGTATCAAGGTGAAAGAGAGGCAGTAAAATATTTAATCAATTTGGGACATAGAAATATTGCATTTCTAAGAGGGCCGAATATGTTTCCGGCAAATCAAAAATTATTGGCATATAAAGATGTAATGAAAGAGAACAATATTCAAATAAAAGATTATTTTATAACTAGAAGTGCTTACAACAGTGAAGGGGGCTACAATGTTACGTTGGAATTGCTGAGCAATCATAAAGATATCACAGCTATATTAGCTGTTAATGACATAATTGCAATAGGTGCACTAGAAGCAATAGATGAATTGGGATTATCAGTTCCGGAGGATATTTCAATAATAGGTTGCGATAATATTGGCGTTACAAAATTATTAAAAGTCCCATTAACAACAATTAATTATCCAAAATTTAGATGTGGTAATATTGCGACAAAAATTCTTATAGATACTCTGGAGGGTAGAACTATAAGAAAAAAGAAAGAGGTAATTCTAGGTTGTAAGCTGATTGTCAGAAATTCATGTGCTCCTTTAAAATCTGCATAAAGTGAGATTTTTGAAGGTTTTATAAAAGATATTTATTATTTAAGTGGAGTTATAAATATGAATAAAGTAAATGTAAATTTGTCTTATGAAGAAATTCTTAAGAGGAAAAACAGATGGGATAAGACAATAAATTTTAAGAAAGCAGACCGTATACCTATTTTACATTATATTGGCGCCAGATACTGGCTTCCTATTATTGGATACGGTAATAGATTTGATGAATATTTAAATGATCCTAAAACAATGTTAGAGGCACAGCTATTAGGACAGAAGTGGATAATGGAAAATGTAAAATCTGATTTTCATAAGATTGTTCTTTATCCAGATTTTATGTGGGTAGAAGATGCAAATGCATTTGGGGCTGATATTGTTTTTTCTAAAAATGACTCTCCTTGGATAGAAAGGCCGCATTTACTTCAAAAGAATGATGACCTTGATCAACTCCGAGATGTAGATTATGTGAATAATGGAATTCATGGGAAAATGATTTCATTTTTTGCTGAAATGAAAAAAATAGCAGAAGATTATGAAATTTGTTTTTCTGATGGGAAAGTATTATCAGCAGTGGATTGTGTTTATATGGGCGGTGGAGGAATTATTGGTCCAGCTACATTAGCTGGGGATCTCCGAAGTGTTGAGGTATTATCTATGGATTTTTATGATAGACCTGATTGGGTAAAGGAATTATTAGATATAATCGTGGGAAAGTCTATCGACTGGTTAGATGCTGTTAGGAAGTTAAATGATGGTAAATTAGCATTTTGCAGTGATTTTAATGAAAGGATTATTCATATTGGAGATGATGGAATAGCCCAGATGTCACCAAAACAAGTTGAAGAATTTATGTTAGCTCCACTTAAAAAACTTTCAGATTATATTCATGAACAGGGTTTGATGGTACAGGGTCACAACTGTGGAAAGGCTGATCATCTATTGAAATATTGGATAGAAGACATTGGCATAGATAGATATATGGGTTTTAGTTATTTAACTGATAAAAATCTAATAAAAAAAATAATGGGTGGTAAAGTTATATTACTTGGAGGGATAAATACAGTTAAATTGCACGATAATCAACCAGAAGAAGTTATGGAAGATGTTCATGAGACTATTGAGATTTTAAAGAATACACCAGGATATATAATTATGGATGGACACAATATTGCTCCTGGAACACCCCTCGACAATATAAATGCTGTTACAGAAGCAGCTGAAAAATTTGGAAGGTTTTAATAATTATCAATATTCAATCAGCAGGAAATAATAATTATAAGCTGTAATTGAGGGTAATTAAAAGATAGGAGGTGATAAAAGAATATATAATTTAATGAAACATAATTGAGAACCATAGTAGGGGCAATAGGAGGTGATGTAAGGTGATAAAATAAAAAGTGAGATTTATCAGGTTAGAGTTTTTAGAGAAGATTACCCCATACCTAAAATAAATCTCAGAAAAGATTCTATATCAAACGACTTAGATTTAAAAGAGAAAGGATTAAATATGAAAAAGTTATTATTATATTGTTTTATTATGGGGATTATGATTTCCATGATTGCTACTTTTTCACTGATCGGTTGTAAAGCAAAAACCACAGAGACAACTGCAGCAGCTGAAACAACTGTAGCAGCAGAGACAACAGCAACAACTGCAGCGGCTGAAGAGATTAAGGTTACAGAGAAAGTTTCAATTACACTATGGTGTATGGCGTTTGATCCACATGTAAATGGCTATAATAATGTAATATCAGGTTTCCAGAAAAAATATCCAAACATCACTGTAGTTTTGGAACCCCAGCCAGGACAGGCTGAACTTACTGCTAAGATGCGTTCTTCTTTGGTTTCAGGAAAGGGAGCTGATATATTTACAACTCCAGGAACAACAATAACTGAATGGGTCATTCCAGGTAATCTCCAGCCACTTTCTCCAGGAGTTGTAACAACAGAGTTTGTGAAAAAAGAAATGCTTCCTGAAAACTATATTCAATGTCATATTGATGAACAAATTTGGGCAATTGGAATCCCAGATCCTCCTGGAGATTCTGGATTTATTGTAAATGTAGATGATATTAAAGCAGCAGGGTTAGAATTACCCAAAAAATTTGACAGCATTAATCAGCTTATGGACTATGCTAAGAAGCTTTCCAAGTATGATGCAGATGGTAAATTAGTTCATGGTGGCCTAAGCTTTCAAGAATCAAATGACCCAATGTTTTTTTATAGCTACATTGTAGATGCAGGCGGGAAGTTTTGGGACAATGAAACCCAGAAATTTACTCTACAGACTCCTGAAACTAAAAAAGTAATGAACTTCTTCCATGACTTATTCGATACTTATAAAGTAGATAGTGTGGAACTTCCTGACTCTATGAGTGCTCTTACCCAAGGATTAACGTCAATGGCTTTTATGTGGCCGGAATTCTTGCCTTTTGCCAAAACTGCTTATCCAGATCTTAATTTTGGTTTTATTGGTAAACCAGCATTTGTAGAGGGAAAATTGCCAGTTATGAGTCATACAGATACATGGAATGCAGTTATGCCAAAATACGTTGAGGGTATTAAGAAAGATGCAGCATTTTTATTCCTAAAATATCTTGCCTCTGAAGAAGGACAGCTACTGTTCCTAGATGCTAATCCTGGACTTTCTCCTTTAAAAAGTCTTGTATT
>JAMDDL010000174.1 GCA_023488645.1 Actinomycetota bacterium
TTTTACCCCGAAATTATTCAGGGTGTTGAAGAGCTTGCGGTTAAAAGCGATTATAATATTTTTCTATGCAATACCGACTACGATGTAGAAAAAGGTTTAAAATCCATTGGAGCACTGATAAGGAAAAAAGTTGACGGTATTATTATTGCTTCAAGCCAGGCTGATAAATTTTTATTTGAAGAGCTCATTGAATCACCAACTCCTTTTGTACTTGTTGACTGGAATGAAAGCAAGATTAATGTTGACAGCGTTTATTTTGATTTTGAATCAGGTATCAGGAAAGCAGTAGAATATCTTGTTTCTTTAGGACACAAAAAGATTTATTTTATCAGCGGCCCAAAAGATTTAAAAACTGCCATCATAAGGAAAAATAATTTCATAAGTATCATTGAAGATTATAGAAATAGAGGTATATCCTATAAAATTATTGAGGGCAACCATAAAATAGATGGTGGTATCAATGCTGCAAAAGAAATTGAAGAAGGAAAAGACATACCATCTTCTATAATATGTTCAAATGATTTAACTGCGATTGGGGTTATGAAAACCCTTCAGATTGATGGTATCAGTGTACCTGGTAAAATTTCCATAATTGGTCTTGATAATATAATGCTCTCCGAGATTGTTACTCCTGCATTAACAACAATATCGCTTGAAAGATATTTAATTGGTAAATCAGCAGCAGAACTGTTATTAAATAGAATAAAAGACAAGAATATGCCTAAACAAATAAAATATTTCAGTACGAGGCTTATAATAAGAGAAAGTACATCTAAAGCTCCCGGAATTTTATAATATTATTTAATAAACCATTATTTAATAAACCATTTGACATTAAAAAAAATATTTAATAATACTTAAAGTAAGCGATTGCGCAAGTGCTTTTATATATAAATAACATATAAAATAATCCAACAGGATAAAGGATTAAGAAAGGTTAAAAATATTTTCAAAAGACGGCGGTTTTGTTTTTAGTTCCATCCATAATATCCAGGCAAAAACACCAGTTGAAAATATTTTAGCAATGATTGAGACAGTAAAAGAGTTTAAAACAAACAATTGGATTTAAAATATTCATAATTTTAAAATTATTAAATTCTTAGAAATAGTGATTTAAACAAACCATTTTATTTATATATTACCACATTTTATTTGTGTCCACTATGAACCAATTGCTTCAGAATATAAATCAAGAATAGGCAGTATTGATTGCAAAAAGAAATAAATTATTTTAGAATCTGATTATATGAGTCCTTCTATTTTTAGAGAAAAAGATTATAGGTTTTATTTTCTTTCAAATGAAGAGGAACGAATCCATATCCATGTTACATGTGAGCAGGGTGAGGCAAAATTTTGGATGAAACCAATAATCTCATTAGCTTTATCTCACGGATTAAACTCAAGAAGGTTGAAAGAAATTCAAAAAATTATTGAGGGGCATGAAAATGAAATCATTAAAGAATGGCAAAAACATTTTAATAAGCGTTGAGAATATAACACCTTTTGGTATTTGGGTTTTTGTAAAGGGAAAAGAATATTTTCTGAGCTATAAAGATTATCCCTATTTTAAGGAACAAACACTAAGTTCCATACAAAACGTTCAGTTGCTTCATGGGTATCATTTATATTGGCGTGATTTAGATATTGATCTGGAAGTTAATAACCTCGAACACCCGGAAAAATATCCTTTAAAATCAAAAATAACAAAAAATCATTTGACAAGTCATCCAACTGGACAACAAATGGCTGTCCGTTAATTTATGCACCATTCATATCAATTTCCTTAATTCAGCGGCCTTTTCTTCAGGGAGGGTATCGTTTATAAAAGTACCTGCGCCAAGCTCACAGCCTGCCATATATTTTAATTTATTTTGTGTCCTGTAGGGCGGATAAAATTCAAAATGAAAATGATAATAATCATGACCTTTATTGTCTGTTGGATTTTGATGGATAATCATTACGTAGGGCATTCTAAAATTAAATAATTTGTTGTAGAGATTTATCAGCTCCTTTAAGCTCCCTGCAAGAGAATTTATTTCATATTCCTTCAACTGGCATATATTTCCCAAATGTCTTATTGGATAGATATGAACTTCATAAGGCCACTTTGCATAAAAAGGAATGAAAATTATAAAATAATCGTTTTGAAATACAATTCTGCTCCTCTCTTCAATTTCTCTTTTAATAATTTCGCAATGAAGGCATTTATTGTATTTTGCAAAATATTTCCTTGAAGAATTTAACTCAACTTCCGGTATTGGTGGAATATAGGGGAAAGCATAAATCTGTCCATGCGGATGAGATAATGTTACGCCTATTTCTTTTCCCTTGTTTTCAAAAATTAAAACATATTTTATAAAATTTTTTTGTGCAAGTTCATTATATCTGTCCTGCCAAACTTTAATTAAGTTACTGATGTGTTTTTCAGGCATATCTTCCAGATATAAGTCATGATCTGATATATAGCTTACTACTTCGCATATACCTTTCGATTGGCTTTTACTATAATGAAAATAATCTTTATTAAAATTATCAAGCAAATTTTTATCAGCCTCTTTGCTGAAAGTCGGAAATTTATTTTCAAAAACTACAATATCGTAGTTATCTGCAGGTATTTCTGTGGGATTATTGCTGCTTTTTGTCGGGCATAACGGACAGAAATTCCTTGGAGGGAAAAAGGTTCTTCCCTGCCTTTGTGTAGCATTTGCGATCCATTGGTTTTTTATCGGATCATATCTTAGTTCCAGCATATAAATTTCTGTATTTTAAATAACTAAGTTTAATAATTATCTGAACCCCAAAAGTTGGACACCAACTTAACCAAGTTAAACCAACTTATGAGCTTTATTTTAATTAAATTTATTTTCATTCTTTTTAAAATCATAATAAATCAAATATCTGCCATCATCTTTGATAATTTCAGTTTTTTTATATTCATTGTTTTCTAAAACAGAGCAAGAATTTTTTGCAGTATTTTTAATAGAACCTTCTAATTGTTTATTATTACTAAAATTATTATTTTTTATGCTCATATTAATATGAAAATTATTAATTTTTTATTTTATGCTTTTTATTAATTTATTTTATTTGTATTAATAAAAATATCTATTCGAAAAATTATTTATTCAGTAAAAGCACTTACGCAAGCGCTTAACTTAAATAAGTGTAAATAATTTATTGAATATTGTCAAACTTTAAAATCATATAATCCTTATTTAAATAAACTCCAGGCAGTCGATGGATTTAAAGTAGTCTCTGATATCCAGCTTTATCTGGATTTGATAAGTTATAAAGAAAGAGGCGAAGAAGCAGCTAAATTTTTATATCAAAGGATTAGTAAGTCATGGTAACAAAATCAAACTATATCAAAATGTCTTTCTGTATTAAAATTTATCTGCCAAGTAACATTTTATAAATCTTTTCATTTTTGGCATTAATTCGCTCACACTCTCTGTATTCCTTTTCTTTTTCTTCGGGTGTACGTTTATCAACATAGTTGGTTTCGGCCATAACTTCTTCAAAAGGAATAAGCTGTGCAGTACCGCTTTGTATTTCATCGTAACGTTCATCTAAAATATGTTTTTCCTCTTCCACTCGTTTACTTACGACTTTAGAGCAATACCCAAAGAATGTCATCTCATATAAAGCATGAGCCACTACATCTGCAGCTCCATAAACTTCAACGGATTTATCTAAAACATTAAAGTTTAGCCACTCATTCCAGGATGTCATCTCAAGAGCATAATGATTTTCATCGTCTTTAATCATGCCAAACACGGTAAAAATAAATTCACCTGCCTTAAGGCACTCTTCTATTCTTGCTACTACAAGAGTAATCGGCGGTTCGCAAGGCTCAGGCTCAAGTATCTTTAATTCCTCAAGCACGTTTTTATATGCCTCGTAAGCACCATCTTCATGCTCATATTCTTTATCAAGTACTTGCCATACATCATCATAATTCACACTATTGATTAGCTCTTTAAAAATCATATTATCACCACCAAAAGGGATCTAAGATTGAACATAAGTTTTAATTTCATTCTGAGTTAGGGAACATCTTCTGGATAATTTTATACCAGATCTAAAATAATTTGTAATTTTTCTTTGTAAAATTATAATATTTAATTCAGTATATATTTTAAGTGCCATTAGTCACTAGATTTATTGATATTAATATAAGCCGGATTGAAATAGGTATATGAATATGAAAAATATAATAGAAATAAGGGAAATATTAAAGGAACATAAGAAAGAATTAAAGGTAAAATATAAGATTAAGGAGATTGGTATATTTGGTTCTTATATTAAAGGTATGCAAAAAGAGACAAGCGATATTGATGTTTTAGTTGCATTTGAAAAACCTGTAAGCCTCTTACATATAGTGGCTTTTGAAAATTACCTCAGTGATATGCTAGGTGTTAAAGTTGACGTTGTTCCCAAAAATAATATCAGAAAAGAATTTAGAAAGAATATTTTAAAAGAGGCGGTTCCGGTATGAAAAGAAGCACAGAAATCTATATTAAAGATATCGTTGAATATATGGAAAGAGCAGAAAAACATATTAAAAACTTCCAACTTGAACAATTTCTTAAAGATGATAAAGCATGTGATGCAGTTATACGCTGCATAGAAGTTATAGGAGAAGCAACTAAAAATATACCGGAAGAAATAAGAATCAGATATCCTTCCATACAGTGGCGTGATTTAGCAGGAATGCGTGATAAAATCATTCATAGTTATTTTACAGTAGATTTTGAGACCGTCTGGCTCGTTGTAAAAGACGATATTCCAAGATTAAAACCAAAATTAAAAAAAGTTTTAGAGGATTTAGAAAATTTAAAGAACTCAGAAGAAATAGATAAAAATGATTCTTAACCTTAATTTCTATCTTCCCTGTCTTTCTTCAATATTGTTTTAAAATTTTCAGCAATTAACAAAAATTTTGTATCTTGTAAATCATTTGTTACAATACTATTTAATAATTTTTAAAACAATATAATTAAAATTCTGAAAGTATTTTTTTTAAACCAGCAAGAGAAAGGAAAAATCATGGCAGAGGAAAAAATAAAGCCAAAAGTGCTGTCTATGTCAAATACCAAAAAGGAAATGATTGATACTTACAATACACTTCTTAAACAATTGCAGGAAAAAAGTGAAGCTGAATTGAAACCGGAGAAAAAGATTGAAGAAAAAAAGAATAAAGAGGTTGTACAAGTTGCAGAGGCTTTATCTTCAGAGGGAGTCATTAAGGAGATTGGCAATCTGAAGCTGGAGATAGGAAAGAGACTAACCGGCATTTCCGATGGCCTTGAGGAAGAGGTCAGTAAATTCAATCAAATTCAGAAAGCTATTGAAATAAAGGATCAGGAGCTCAAAGAATTATATGAAATAGAAAGAACAGCAGAAACACTTGCAGCACTAATAGAAGCCCAGAATCAGAAGCGCCAGGAATTTGAAATTGAAATGGTTGCCCGAAAGAAAGAACTTGACCGTGAAATTATCACAACCCGTGAAGAATGGGAAAAAGAGGAAAAGGAATATGAAGCACAGATTAAGGAAAGAGATGCGGCTGAGATAAAAAGACGGGAAAGAGAAAAGGAAGAATATGGCTATGCCTTCAAAAGAGAACAATTGCTGGCAAGAGATAAATTTGAAGATGAGATGGCAAAAACAGAAAAAGAGATTCAACTGAAAAAAGAATACATGGAAAAAGAACTTGCTGAGAGAGAAAAAACAGTTGCTGAAAGGGAAGAAGAGCTGGCAGAACTGCAAAATAAGGTTGCAGCCTTTCCTGATGAAATCAAAGAAGTTGTAAGCAAAGCAGTTAAGGACACAACAGACAGAATTACACTTGAAGCAAAAAATAAAGAGGAATTATTAAAAAAAGAATTTGATGGCGAAAGAAATGTTCTTAAGACTCGAATTGAATCTTTAGAAAAAACTGTAAAAGAGCAGAGCGCCCATATTGCCAATCTTTCAGGGCAACTGGAGAAATCATATCAGAAGGTTCAGGATATTGCCATTAAGTCCGTTGAGGGATCATCAAACTTGAAATCATTTGCTAATCTTCAGCAACTGGCTACAGAACAAATCAGGAGGCAGCCTCAGGAAAAATAATTAAGCATTGTAAAATTTTTCATCATCAAAACATTCAAGTAAGAGCCCTCCCTAATAAGGAATTTATAAATAAAGGATTAGTTGATTCATAAGGATTTGCTCGTATAATAAGATAATTACTATGGTATTTGCCCAAGTTAATTATGCATTTGTCAAATAGAATGAATTTTAAATAAAAAAAGCGGGTATTTTGGATAAAATTTAGTTCTTATAATATATTGTCATATTGTCAAACTTTAAAACCATATAATCTCAAACCGTTTATGATAACCAGGATTGTAACACCCACATCTGCAAAAATAGCCAGTGATAAATTGCTTAATCCTACAGATGCTAAAACTAAGAACAGGAACTTGATAAAAACGGCAGTAACAATATTAAACCTGATTACTCCACCAGTTTTTTTCCCGAGTCTTATAAGATAGGGCAGCAAATTTAAATTATCATTTAAAAGTGCAATATCAGAATTTTCAATGGCTATATCGGAACCAGTTGCTCCCATGGCAATTCCAACTGAAGCTGTAGCAAGAGCAGGAGCATCATTTACTCCATCACCTGCCATTGCAACATCTTTATACTGATTAATTATTTTTATTAGCTCTTTAACCTTAT
>JAMDDL010000121.1 GCA_023488645.1 Actinomycetota bacterium
TTCCGAAGCTTGGTACCCCTCAGTTGCTGTAAAATTTAAATTTGCTTTACTTAATATTTGCTGCACGAAATGGTTACAATTATTATTATAAAGATTATATGCTTTGGTATAATTTTTTTGAGCCTCAGCAAACATATATTCCCCTTTCTTTTTTGACACCGAGATATATATAGATCTAGTGTATGTATGCCCGGGTAATGATCCTGAGCCACCATCTATAAAGTTTTTCATTTGATCTTGACTTAAATCTATTGTAGTAACATACCCTTCTAAATCCAATCCATCAAAAATATCTACTTTTTCATACCAAGTTGGATCTTTTGGATCAAAACAGTAATAAATACCACTCTTATTTGCTTTTTTTAAAATCATTGCAGAATGTCCAAATTTATATACCTCATTTTGATTATTTAAGTAAAACACCCCTATTATATCTTCGCCGCTTATATCTTCATTTGCTGTTAACCCAAACATCGCACAAATATCTTTGAATTCAAAACTATTTAAAAAATTAAGCAAAATTTCTTCTTTAGACATACCGCTTTTTAACTTATTTACCCAGTTGGCATAACCGTTGGAATCGGGTTCTCTGTTAAATACATTTTTATATAAAAAATTTACAAATTCTTCAGAGCCCATTGGTGATATTTTTGACTTAAGCTCATCGCTGAATACTAAATTACGTACTACTTCATTAGGTGTTATTCCATTATCTAAAGCCGTTACCCAGTCATTTAATCCGCTATCATCCGTAACTCTGCCTAAAATATTGTCATAAAGCGTTTTTACAAACCCTGTGGCAGTTCTGCCATATAAATCAGCCTGCTGATCGATGGAAAGTTCTAATAATATTAGCTCTTCCAGCGTAAGAGGTCTGCTTGCACCTGGAGGATTTTCTGTTATTGTAAAGTCGTCAAAATACACAACATCACCAGTTCCACCATTAAGTACTGCTTGAAGAATAACAGAGTCAAAAGATGGATAACTAGAAAGGTTACCTGTGACAGCTGTCCATGAATTTGTTGGCAAGTCACCGGGATAATAAACTTGAATAAAATCTCCTACTATATTACCGCCAGAATACAAGTGTGCTCCCACCCATAGACCCCCACTAAAATTTATAGGTTTAATTTTACAACTAAAACTAAGATTGGTTGTTGGCACTGAAGACAGAGTATACCTCATGCTTGCATAATTTACTCCTGTTGGTATGGAAAATCTAGCAACATTATTACCTCCATCATTATAAATATCAACAGTATAATCACCGCTACCTGTTATCCACCATCCATCTAAATTCCCGGAACTGAAATCTCCATTTGTAACAAGATTACCCGAATCAGCGTTTAAAAAACCAACAGGAATGATAGTAAGAATTAATGCTATCAAAACAGAAATAACACTTAACCTCACTACTCTTTTCATACTGCCTCCTAATTTATTTTCTTGACCTTTTTATTGTCTTTTGCTTCATCCCTCTTCTGGTAGCTTAAATTTTTACTGATAAACCTCCTTTACTGTCCCAGTTTTTCTATAAAGTACTGTCAGTGTTAAAGTTATCGTTCGTACTTACTTATACCAAATCATTAAAAAAAATTTGTTCAACGGGAATACTTATTGCTTTTGAAATTTTGCACATGTTTTCATAAGAAGGGGTTCTTTTCCCTTTTAGCCATCTGTTTAATTCGGCCGGGCTTTTGCCAATTTTTTTAGCCAGCCAAACCTGCTTGATCCCTTTTTCCTTTAAGATCTTTTCTAATTTAGTCAACCGGACCCCTAAATTTAATATACGAATAAGTGCTAACGCTAACGCATATTGACGAAATTGTCAATATTTTTTACCAAAAAAATAAAAATTATTTTATACTTTCCGTGTGAGTGTCAACAAAAACAAAAACCGAACAGATGAAAGCTTTTATATAGCTTTTAAAAACCTTAAAGAAAAATTAAATTTATCCTTGGGTCAAATTGCTATAAAAACCGGACTCTCCAAGTCATTCTTAAGCGATATTATAAATAATAAAGTATTGCCTCCCAAAGACGAATTCATAGAAAAGATAGCCAAAGCCTTAGGGGTAGAGCCTGATTATTTTTTTGAGTACAGGCTTAGAAGGCTGACGGAGTTTATCAGCGAGAACAGGGAGTTTTTGGACGAGTGCATTAACAAAAAAACAGATTACAGGAAAAAATAATACAAATTAAGCCCTCAAATACCCTAGAAGCGACGAAAAAGACCAAGGTATACATTTTTTGATATTTCCGAGACAGTGTCTCGGAAATTGCTTTCTGAAAAGTCTGAGGTAGCGCCTAGGGAATTATCCTATCCCAAAATGGGTAAGAATACTCAAGAAATTCAGACAGTGTTTGGAATTTCCGAAGTACTGATGCGGAAATTCCTGTTATCATAGTCTCACTACCGCTTACTCATACGCATTGATGAACCCCTTAAGCGAGAATTCTACGAAGCAGAATGTATCAGGGGAAATTGGTCTGTGAGGCAGATAGATAGGCAAATTCAATCCATGCTTTACGAACGAACAACATTATCCAAACGTAAACTGACAGTCATTGCCAAAGCACACGAAAAGCCTCTCGTCTTAAAACCAGAAGATGAAATCAAAGACCCTTATGTTCTGGAATTTCTTGGATTAAAAGATGAGTATTCAGAATCACAATTGGAAGAGGCTTTAATCAAACATCTGGAGCATTTCCTTCTGGAATTAGGAATCGGTTTTACCTTTATTGATCGCCAGAAGAAAATCACTCTTGAGGGGACCCATTATCGTCTCGATCTTCTCCTTTATCACCGAATCTTGAAATGCCTCGTAGCAATAGATTTGAAGATTGGCGAGTTCACTCATGCTGATGCCGGGCAAATGAACCTTTATCTGAATTATTTAAAAGACAAGGAAAAACTTCCTGAAGAAAATAACCCGGTAGGAGTCATCCTTTGCTCAGATAAAAAGAAGACCGTTGTTGAATACGCCCTTGGAGGAATGAACAATAAAATATTTACTTCAAAGTATAGACTGCAATTGCCTGAGTCAGAAGTCCTGAAGAGCGAAATAGAACATGAAAGACAAAGACTTCTGGAAATGAAAATTATTGAATAAGAGCAGGACAAAGATTGAATGTAAATAAAAAATCCTCGGTTTTTACGCCGAGGAGGCCTCATTCTGTCCTACCTTAG
The DNA here is from genome assembly GCA_023488645.1 of Actinomycetota bacterium. Lineage (GTDB taxonomy): Bacteria > Actinomycetota > Humimicrobiia > Humimicrobiales > Humimicrobiaceae > JAMDDL01. Next base: position 3,191 of record JAMDDL010000121.1, read on the forward strand.
CAGGACAAGCATATACTATCATACCTTCTTATGCCTTGTAAAATGTTGGAGTGACAGATGGCTAAAGAAGATTCAGCAGCCAGAGAATATCCGGAAATAACTGTTTATGGCTAAAGTCAATTATATTTGCTTCTGTAGATAATGTCTGGTGAAAATGGTTTGAGAGCTGGTTCTTATGACTGCTACTACGGCGGGCTTTATAAATCTTGCTGCCGGGGTTCAACAGCGGTGCAGTGTATCAATTACTGCGAGCAGGATGGAAGGTATCCTCCAGAAGGGACCTGTGTCTGAGTATTTAAATCTATGCTTTGAGCAATAGTTAAATTCTTCTCTGAGCCTACAAAAACCTTAATTTAATCTTATTATTGCAAAAAAGTGCGGAAGATATTTTAATTTAAAGCCAATGATTGAAGTGTTATGAAAAGATTATCTGTATATAATGGTTTAAAGTAATTAATGTTTGAGTATCGGTAAAGTTTATGGAGATAGCTTTGTTCTTGGCAGTATAAATAATAAATTGAATGTAATCAGAAAACTTACAACTACACCCATAGGTGGCGAAAGTGGAAGTTCAGTAATAAATCTGAATGGTGAAGTTATCGGAATTTTAACTGGCGGGCTTACATATATAAATACAGTCTTAGAAGCAATAGATAATTTAAAATAATATTAAGAAATGTTATAATATGCTTTCTTATTTATCAACAATATTTTTCAGGATTAAAAATGACAAAAATAAAAGAAATTGATTTAACAAATTTAATTAGACCATATGCTAAAGAAAATCTATGGATTGCTTTAAATACTGCACAAGATAAAGTTATTGCAACTGGCAAGACTTTTCAAGAAGCTATTGATAATGCCAAAAAAAATAGTAACGAAAAACCAGTCTTGATGCAAGCTGTCCAAGATTATTCAACATATATTCTGGGCTATTAATATGAAAATACCCTATTCTTTGATACCATCATCAACACTGATGGGTAAAGTAATAATTACAAAAGTTCCTTTATTAAAGTTAGAATTTAAGGAATATTATATTAATTGCTTGATAGATACAGGGGCAGTAGTTTCAGTTATGCCATCTGAATTTGGTGAAGCATTAGGATTAGAAATTAAAAAAGGTGAACCATTTGTAATGAAAGGCATAGATAATATAAATATGCCTTCATATATACATGAAGTTAATTTCTTTATAGATAAATATGAAATTAAATTAAAGATAGCTTTTAGCGATGGTTTTAAGTTCCCTTTTGGTTTATTAGGCAGAGAAGGGTTTTTTGATTATTTCGAAGTTCACTTTTATCAAAAGAAAGGGTTTTTTGAATTGATTAGCTGTTAGAACCATTAGAATTAACTTAACAATTTAATATCAATTTAAGACCTCTTTTGGAAACTTTTTTATTTTGAAAAAGAAAATGAATTAAAATGGCACTGTATGTAGTGATTGCTTTAGCGCGGTTTGTTAATTTTCTATAATCAGATCTGCAATATATCCTTTTTGAATAACAATAGGTTATTTCCAGAGGTTAAAAACCATAAATTATTTTATTTCAAATATTCCTTTAATGTTATAATATTTTCATTAATATATATTTTTATAATACATTAAAATGCTTAGATGTCTAAAATAATGAATTTAGCCCAGCTGAAATTGATATAAAAGCATCTGATTTTGTCTCCAGAGCATGCAACGGATTTAGTAAAGGCTTAAGTTCTAAATTAAATAGTTCTAATAGTGAGAAATAAACATAAAAAGTAACTGATTTTGGAAACATGTCCAAAGATCTTGAAAAGATTCATCCAGAAATTGCGCCCTAATTAATTTTCTCCAATTGTTTGCCCATTATCTATAATTGTTATAGAATATTTCAAATATACGTGTCTTTTCTATGATTTTTATAATAAAGTATTTTTTAACCTTAATTTTTATACTAAACTTTATTTTCTCTCATGGAGGCTCTCATGGACGATTTTGCTGGAATGAAGGCAATGATAAGTCTATCTTTAGGCGAAAGAGATCAACCAATAAGCGATTACTTTTGTACCTTAATTAAACTTGCAGGTTTTGAAATAGAAATAGTTAAACCTGGCGATCCGGAAGAATCTGCCAGCGAAAGAGTGAAAAATTGCATTAAAAACAATGATGTTTTTATAAGTATCTTATCTGCTAAGCATGAACTAAAAAATGGTAGATATATGCCTTCCTCATGGCTTATTGATGAAATAGGTAGAGCAGTACAGGCGGAAAAACCTATCGGTGTGTTTATTGAAGAAGGTATTACAGATATCGACCATTTGGTTGAAGTAATTAAAGGGGATTATTTGCAGTTTAAACGAACAGAAAACCCTATTATTATGCCCGATAAAATCATTAATTATTTAAAAAAATTAATTGACATGTCTATTAATTAAAGAAAAAATCTGATGAATCATTACCTTATAAATTTATTAAAATAGTTAAACATGTAAGAGTATATTCTAATGGGCATGGAATTATATCCACATCGTATAAATTAAAAGCCTGCGGTGAAAAAGTTAACAGGATAACTCATAGTCTTGATATGGGAGGTTCTTCACTTAAATCTTCAAATTATCCAAAGATACAGGCAATAAACAAAGATAGTAAATTTTTAAAAAGGCATTATGATTATAGTTTTTTCTTTAGAATTTTAAAAACTGATATAGATAGACGGGAAGAAATAGTTGAAGATAGAGATAAAAGTAATGATTGTGTCAAGTTCTTTGAAATAAAGTTTAATAATCCTATTGAAAAGGGGCAGGAAATTAAATATTGTTGGGGATTCAGTGCTAAAAATTTATTTGCTTGTAAGAAAAAGGAATTAAGTTTAAAAAGAGATAAAGAAAAATTTTTACACACAGACTGTGAAGCGGCTCATGTAACAGATACTTTTGATTTATCTATTTTCTTTGAACACGGGTATCCCTTAAAAAGTCCTCCTCAGGTAGAAGTTTTTAAAAGTTATACCGGCAGTATTAGTATAGATTCTTGTGAGTCCTATACAACAATATTTTTTAATCAATACGAGTTACATAAATCTGGATTAACTCCCGGAGATAAAATAACAGCAAAATGGAATATTTAACTGTCTATTGAACTATTTTATTTTTTGTTTTATATTAAAGATACTTATTGCAAAACAACCAAAATCAAGGTAATTATGTTTACAGACAGAACAACTTGGTAACAATATAACACTTAACAGCTCCTATTAGGGGATTTTTTTTGTGCTCAATTTTTGTGCTTTTAGGGAGCTTCTTTTTTTTACCACCCTCCAATGGTATAGCGTCCTTGTTGGTTTTTAATTATGACCCCTGGCACGTTTTCTGATGCGGTGCTGTCTTCTTTTGACATTTTATTTAATACTACCTGTTTGTACCTTTATTAATTATAACATTAGTGTAAGTACAAACCTCAGTGATAAA
>JAMDDL010000017.1 GCA_023488645.1 Actinomycetota bacterium
CTAATACTATAGCTTCCGATTTGGGCACCAGATTAAGATAAGGCGTAAGCTCATCATTTATACCGCATGTATTTGTCCTGGCACAAAGGTGGGCACATCCACGGCACGGACTAAATTGCAGCATGCTGAGGTTAACAAAAACAGTATCTTTACCGCTTTTTTCAAGCAATGCTTTTATCATCCTGTCAGTATTACCCCCCAAAATGGGGCTGCCGCTTACTCCTGTAATTGCCACTATATGTCCTCCTATCATGTTAATGTATTAATTTGTGTTAACAATAAGTTTAAATAAATTGTTGCAATAATTATATAAAAAGTTTAAGCAATATTTAAATTTAATTTGATATAAATTTTAAAAGAGCAGGTGAAGATGCTGCTAATCAAAGGCATGCTTATCTAAGTAATTTTTCCGCAATTTTTATAAAACAAATTAGTGAACTATATTTGATTCAGACCGGGAGATTGAAAGCAAAATATCCAATATCTTTTGCTGATGTAATGATAGCAGCACATGCAATATTGGAAGATGCGACATCGGTTCATAAAGACCCCGAATTTCTATCGTTGGAAAAAGAAATAAGGCTACAAATGCTGCCCTTTAAATTAAGCCACTAATTAAGTATTTAGTTACTAATCTAAACAAAAAACCAAAAAGTGTAAAAATACAAATAATAACTTGGTTTTTAATAAAAATTCAGGTTAAATAAAAATATTATTAAATATGCTTTTTTCAAATACATTCAAAATGAGGCAATAGGGTATAGTATAGATAGGATATATTAAAACTATTTTAAAATATAGTAATATTAAAATAGTTTTTATATTAAAGGAAATAGGAAAAACACAAAATGGCAGAAATAAATGATAAAAAAATTGATTATCAGAAGATTAAAATAGAAGAATTAACCAGGCAAATAAAAGCAGATGTTAAAAATGGATTATCAACATCTGAAGCGGCTCAAAGACTTAAAGTTTATGGTTATAATGAAGTGCCTGAGAAAAAAGCAAATCCTTATTTAATTTTTTTGAAGAAATTTTGGGGATTAACTGCATGGATGCTGGAAGCTGTTGTAATACTTTCAGTTATTCTTAAAAAAATGCTAGATATGTATATTATTTTAGCATTACTGTTTTTAAATGCAATTCTTGGTTTTTTCCAGGAGCAGCGTGCTTCAAAGGCTGTTGAAACACTTAAACAGAAACTAAGAATAAATGCCAGAACTTTAAGAGATGGAGAATGGGAGATGATTCCTGCACGTGAACTTGTACCTGGAGATATTGTAAGAATTAGAGCCGGAGATTTTGTTCCTGCAGATTTAAAACTTATTGAAGGTCAGCTGGAAGTTGACCAGTCATCACTTACAGGTGAATCCATGACAGTTACAAAAGAAAAATCTGATATGTTGTTTTCTGGTTCAATAGTAAAATCTGGTGAATCAAATGCTATTGTTGTACTTACGGGTGATAAAACGTATTTTGGAAAAACTACAGAACTTGTTCAGGTTGCAAAACCAAAACTTCACACTGATGAGGTTATATCGCAGGTTGTCAGGTGGCTTTTAATAATTGTCGGAATTGCACTGGCAACTGCTTTTATAGTTGCTGTATTTTTAAAAATCAACTTGCTTGATGTTGTTTCACTTGCACTTATTTTACTAGCTTCTTCAATACCTGTTGCACTGCCTGCAATGTTTACAATAAGCATGGCTATAGGATCAATGGAGCTTGTAAAGCGTGGCGTACTGGTAACAAGGCTGAGTGCATCTGAAGATGCTGCAACAATGGATACACTTTGTTCTGATAAGACAGGCACTATAACTATGAATAAATTATCGGTGGCAGGTGTCATTCCGATGGATGAGATGGACGGAACGGGTGGAATAGATGAAAATTCTGTTTTACTTTACGGCGCATTAGCTTCACAGGAAGCCAATAATGACCCTATAGATCTTGCTTTTATTAACTCTGTTTTGGAACGTAAAATATCACTTTCTGACTTTACACAAAAATCCTTTACTCCTTTTGATCCTAAAACAAGAAGAACAGAAGCTGTAATAGAAAAGGATGGCAAAACTTTCAGGGTAGTTAAAGGAGCTGTACAAATAATAGCGGATCTTGTTGGTATGGATTTTAATTTATTAAGTGAAAAAACAAATGAATTCGCCTCCAAAGGATACAGGACACTTGCTGTAGCAATTGGAGATGATAAAACTCTTAAAATTGCCGGGCTTGTTGCTTTTTATGATTTACCAAGATCGGATGCAAAAAAGTTAATTGAAGAGCTAAAATCACTTGGAATATCAGTAAAAATGCTTACAGGTGATGCACTCCCGATAGCCAGAGAAACTGCAAGACAAGTTGGACTTTCAGACGCAATCACATCTGCATCCGAGTTTGAAAAGGCGATAAAAGAAAAGCCGGATGAAGCATCTGAAATAGCCTGGGAAAGTGATGGCTTTGCAGAAATCTATCCCGAGGATAAATACCTGATAGTTAAAAGTTTACAAAAGAAAAATCATATTGTTGGAATGACTGGAGATGGTGTTAATGATGCCCCATCTCTTAAGCAGGCAGAAGTTGGAATAGCCGTCAGTAATGCAACAGACGTTGCAAAAGGAGCGGCAAGTGTTGTTTTAACTGGAGAAGGATTGTCAAACATAGTCGATCTTGTCAAGGTTGGAAGGATGATATATCAAAGGATTTTGACCTGGATATTTAATAAAATTGTTAAAACTTTTCAGATAGTTGTTTTTATTGTTACCGCATTTTTATTAACAGGGAGATTTATAGTTTCAGCTTTCGATGTTGTACTATTATTGTTTCTTATAGATTTTGTCACACTATCAATATCATCAGATAATGCAAGATGGTCCAAAACTCCAAATACATGGAATATATCCGGACTTGTTAAATCTTCTATTATACTTGGAATATTAGTAGTGCTTGAATCTCTTGCAACTCTATATGTAGGACTTGGTCCGCTTGGTATTTCGAAAGATAATGAGCTTTTGAAATCTTTCTCATTTAGCATACTTTTTTATTTTGGAATGTTTACAGTTTTTGTTGTAAGAGAAAGAGGCCACTTCTGGAATTCATTACCAGGTAAAACTCTTCTTATTATAACCATTGCGGACATGATTATTGTAGCATTTTTATTAACTTTTGGATTTCCTGGCCTTACCCCAATTCCGGTAACACACACCCTGACTGTAATAGGGATGGCAGCATTTTTCTCATTTTTTGTGAATGATTTTGTAAAATATATTTTGTTAAGGCCCAAACAGTCATGAAAAAACTATATCCATTTTTAACTTAGTTGATATAATTTTTTTTATTATAATTTATATTTAAATTTAATTATTACAAATAAAACCTGGTAATTTAAATGCATAAAATAAATTTAAGCATAAAAAATTATCGGGAAATTCAAAGGAAAAGCCTTGAGCTTGCTTTAGCTTATAATGAGACACTTGAAGGATGGTCAGCTGCCCTTGATTTAAGAGACAGGGAGACGGAAGGTCATACTTTGCGTGTAACAGAAATGGCTGTAACGCTGGGCAGAAAATTTAACTTAAATGATGAGGAACTGGTGGAAATAAGAAGAGGCTCATTACTTCATGATATAGGTAAAATAGGAATACCTGATAATATTTTATTAAAACCTGGGCCACTTTCAGAAGAAGAATGGAAAATAATGAAAACCCATCCTCAAATTGCTTACAGGCTTTTATCTCCCATCAGATATCTTAAAAATTCTCTTGATATTCCTCATTATCATCATGAAAAATGGGATGGCTCAGGCTATCCTTATGGTTTAAAAGAAAAAGAAATTCCGCTTGCAGCACGAATTTTCTCAATTGCGGATGTATATGATGCTATTACTTCTGACAGACCTTATCGAAAAAAGATGCAAGCAAAAGAAGCACTGGATTATATTAAAAGCCAGTCCGGCAGTCATTTTGATCCTGAAGTTGTAAATAAATTTATTGAGTTGTTAAATACCTGAAAAGTTTTTTAATTGATTTAAATAAAATATTTTAACTGAATTTTCATGATGTTTTAATCATATTGTGTGATTATATATTATAGAAAAATTTGTAAAAAATTAATAAGCAATAACTGAAATCCATCAGATGTAAAATAAATGAAAAATAAAAAAAGTTTTGTAATTATTATTATATTTCTAATTATAATAACAGGATTTTTATTTGAGGGTTGCAAGAAGGCAGTAGCTAATAAAACAACAATAACAATGTTAACTTCTACTACGAAATCAATATCTGAAACAGCTGTAAATTCAATTACCACTACTACTGAAAATGTTTTTAATATTGGTGATAATATTAATTTTAATGGAACAATTATTACTGTTACAAAATTTACAAAATCAAATATTGGATATTTATCCAACCCAAAAGAAGGAATGGAGTATGTAATTGTTTATATTACAATTAAAAATAGTACAAATGGTGATGTTTATTACGAGCCGCATGATTTTAAAATGCAAGATAGTAAAGGGCAGATAACTCAGCCCAATCTGGAATCAACTTTAAGCAGCGGCAAACTAAATCCTGATGATGAAGTAAAGGGGAAGATTGTTTTTGAAGAACCAAAAAATGACCCTAAGCTGACTTTACTATACCAGCCCTATATTCCTGGTTTGAAAGAATATTATAGTAAGTTTGCAAAAATTATAATTAAATGATTATTTGATTATAATTTTTGGACCAGGCAAGTTGCCTGAAATTGGAAAAACATCGGGTAAAACTGTAAAAGGTTTTAGAGATAGCATGAATAATGTAACAAATGAAGTAAGGGAGGAAATAAGTCAGATAAAAGATTCTATTAGCAATTCCGAAAATAATAAAAATAATAAGATTATGTAGGATTATAAATACGGGATAAGGAAGTTTTTTAAATAAAAGAAAATAAATTTTGTTTAATTTTAATATTTACTTATATTTTATATTATTTTTTTATTAAAGTATTGTTATATTATTGTATTATAATATTATTAAAATGAATAGAGATTATAATAAATATTCTAGTTTTTTCGATAGATTTCCTTTTATAATAGTTGCAGTAATATTTGTTATAGCAATAATATTTGTATTGATATTTAAAGCAAAATTTACAGTTTTATTATCTTCTTCTAGCTCTACTAACACAACTACCCGGCAACAAACACAAAATACTTTGTCCCAGACTCAGCAGTATCCAATATATATTTCATCTCCTGTAAATGAACAGGCTTTTGATTTTTCCAGTAAAAAAGAAGCTGTTCCGATTAAAGTTGATTTAAAGAAAGATATTACAGATACAAATTACAAATTAGAGATCCTTGTTATAACTAATGGACAAATAATCAGGATATTTGATTCAGTACCTTATAAATATGATTGGACTCCAGAGCAAGCGGGAGAGTATGAGATTGTGGCAAATCTTGTTGATGTAAATAATAATGTAATTTCAAGTTCAAATACGGTCAAATTTTCTGTAAAATATGACACTGGAATTACTTCAACAACTGTTGATCATTCTGTTAGTATAAATCTTCAAATTTATGAAGGACCTGTTTATGTACCAGATAATGGTATTTATTACTATAGGGTTGAAGCAATAGTAAATGGCGATCCTTTACCAACAGTTGTGTTTAGTAAAGACGATAGTCATGGAGCCTGGGGTCCAAAAATAGCACAGGTAAATCTTCGTAAAGGTGAATTTTACAATCTGGAGGCAACAGCTTCAAATTCTTATGATAGTCAGACTGCAACAATTATGCTTATTGCCCCAAAATAAATAAATTGGCATATTTTTAAAATAAAATTTAAGTTTCTTAAAATTTATTTAATTTCTTATTATAAATTGGATATAAAAAAAATTTAATGATGCAAAAAAGAACTTCAAATGGCAATTATGATATATCCTAAGTATAAAGATAAAGATGCTATTAATTCACTTGCCACATTTAAAACACTTATAGACCCTCAAATAAACATATCAGCAGAATCTGAACTTGTTATAAACTTTAAGGATGGTAAAACATTTAGATAATTTTACAAAATAGTATTGACAATACTAAATTGTATATTATTATTTCAAGTAATGTATATCCGTCGACAATTAGAAGAAATATTAAATAGATATTTAACATTATTCCCGGCTGTAACAATTACCGGTCCCAAGCAGTCTGGAAAATCAACCATGCTTAAAGAATGCCTTAAAGATAGATATAAATACGTTACTTTTGATAAAATCCAAAATATTGAGGATTTTTCAAGTGATCCCCAAAGCTTTATAGAGAAATATAACAATAAGGTTATTTTTGATGAAGCACAGCGGGTCCCGCAATTGTTTAACTACATAAAATTATTGATTGATGAAGATAGACAAAACTATGGTAAATTTATTTTAACGGGTTCAAGTCAATTTTCCATGATTAAAGGTATTACTGAAACACTTGCAGGAAGGGTAGGAAATATTTCTCTTCTGCCGTTTCAGTATTTAGAAATCCCTGATGAAGAGAAAACAGAACAAATATTATTTGGAAGCTATCCTGAAATTGTATTAAGAAAATACAGTGGAGTATTTG
>JAMDDL010000219.1:0-1802 GCA_023488645.1 Actinomycetota bacterium
CTTAAATATTTGTTTTTATATAATTATATCGAACCAATGTTCGCTTTCGCAGGATGTTACTGAGTAAAAGTTATAGTCATAAAAAAATATTTTACTGGTCTTAAAATACGTTATGGCATGTTGTTATTTTTGTTACAAAGTTGTTTCAAATTTTTATTGACATTATTTATAAAAATTGATATTTTGATAAAGAATTTTATGGGGAATAATTTTTCCGGCATCTTATATGAAATTAAAAATTTTTAATAAAAACTTCAAAAATATCTCTATTGTAATTCTATTAAATCAATCATCTTGAAAGGTAAAATGAACGAGGATTTTATAAAGTCATTCCAATCTACAGTAGGGCAGAATATAAATTTATGTTATCAATGCAGAAAGTGTGCTGCAGGATGTCCTATAGTTTATGAGATGGATTATACACCTACACAGATAATTCAGGCAATTCGTCTTGGTATGAAGGATTTGGTATTAAAAAGCAAAACTATTTGGTTATGTACTTCATGTGAGACCTGTACTACGAGATGTCCGCAAGACATAGAAATTACTGATGTCATGGATATAGCAAGAAAAATGGCAGTAAGAGAAAAAGTAGTTCCAGGAATAAAAGATATTCCGGACTTTTACAAATCATTCGCACAAATCATTAGAATATTTGGCCGCGTGTATGAGTTTGGAGTAATAGTATTATTTAAATTAAGGAATAGAAAATTTACAAGAGATTTGGGTTTGGGTTTAAAGTTATTGAAATATGGGAAAATGAGTTTATTACCCAACCTTGGCAAGGCTTTTCAAACTAAAAAAATGTTTTTAAAAGTTAAAAAAATAGAGGAAGAGAATAGATGATATATTCATATTATCCCGGATGCACTTTTCATCATTCAGGTAAAGAATATGATATGTCTTTCAAGACTGTATGTTCCATGCTTGATATTGATTTAAAGGAGGTTAAAAACTGGATTTGTTGTGGTGCATCATCAGCACATCTGGATTCAAAACTTCTTTTTGTATCGTTATCAATAAAGAACCTGGCAGAGGTTGAGAAAGAAGATTTAAGTGAAATAGTTGTCCCCTGCATAGGTTGTTATTCAAGTTTTAAAAGATCAATTTATGAAATAGAAAGAGATTCCAAGTTAAAGAATAATGTTGATAAAGTTATCGATTATCAATTCCGGAATAAAGTAAAGGTTCTTAACCCACTTGAAATATTTAATAACGGTATAAAAGAAAAAATGAGAAATATAGTGAAAAAAGATTTATCAAAGTTAAAGATAGTATGTTACTACGGATGCGTTCTTACAAGACCACCGGAAGTTATGCAATACGATGCATGTGAATACCCTGTTAGTATGGATATGATATTAAAAGATATAGGAATTAAAACCCTGGATTGGTCATACAAAACAGAATGTTGTGGTGTGTCTTTAAACTTCACAAATCCGGAAATTGTTTTAAGGTTAGCTAATAACATTTTTGAGGATGCACGTGGTGTGGGGGCAGATGCAATTGCTGTTGCATGTCCTTTATGTCATATAAATCTTGATTCAAGACAAGGGGAAGTAAATAAAGTTTATAATAAGAATTATGATTTACCAATACTTTATTTTACTCAAGTTCTGGGATTGGGATTTGGTTGTGATGCAAAACAATTAGGCTTAGACACACACTTTGTTAATACAGATAAGCTGCTAAAAAAAATAGGGAATAGAGAGTCTTAGGATGGCAAATATAATTAAAAATCAAAAATCAGACATTTCTAACTCCAAAGTTGGTTCTGCGTTAGTTGTTGGTGGAGGAATAGG
>JAMDDL010000219.1:2418-6584 GCA_023488645.1 Actinomycetota bacterium
GCACTTAAAAGATTTGCTGCAGATTATGAGATGAATAATTTGGATAAAGAAGAAAAGGACATAGAAAAAGAAGTAGAAAAATTTAAGGCTGAAATCGAGGAACTCAACCAAAAACAAAATAAAAAGGTGGCAATAATAGGCTCCGGACCAGCCGGACTCACAGTAGGCTATGATCTTGCCAAATTAGGTTACCAGCCGGTCATTTTTGAAGCAGCATCAGTTGCTGGTGGAATGATGAGATTGGGTATCCCTAAATTCCGGCTGCCTCCCGAGATTATTGATCTTGAGGTTGAAAACATCAAAAAAGCAGGCGTTGAAATTCTTACAAATACACATATTGGTCCGGATTTAACTTTAAAAGATCTTTTCAAACAAGGATTTGAGGCAATCTTTATTGCAATTGGAACACATAAAAGTTTAACGTTGAATATTGAAGGAGAAAATCTGGATGGAGTTATTCAGGGTGTTGGCTTCCTCCGGGGTGTTAGTTCAGGTAAAGAGGTTGATTTTAAGGATAAGGTAGTAGCAGTTATTGGCGGAGGTAATGTAGCATTAGATTCAGTAAGAACAGCCCTTAGGCTGGGAGCAAAAGAAGCTTTTATCATTTACCGCCGTTCGGAAAAAGAAATCCCGATGAGTAAAGAGGAACTTTTAATTGCAAAAGAAGAGGGAGTAAAAATCCACAGTCTTCTTGCACCTACCAGGATTTTAGGAGATGTAGAAGGTAGAGTTATTGGGGTTGAGTGTATGCCAATGAAATTAGGTTTGCCTGATGAATCAGGCCGCCCAAGACCAATTCCTGATGAAACTAAAGAAAAAGTAATTATTAAAGCAGATATAGCAATACCTGCAATTGGTCAATTTCCTGATTTAGCCTCTTTAGGTATAGATATTACCGAGATTTCAACTGTACCAGAAAGAACACCTCCAAGATGGCATGTCCTTCCATTAGAGGGAGCAAATTTAGAAGGGGTTTCAGGTTTTACAGATTTTTTACAGGCAGTAAGTCTTGGTAAAAAGGTAAGTGTTGGAAATAAAGTTATAATTATTGGCGGAGGCAATGTAGCTTTAGATGTAGCCAGAACTGCCTTAAGATTAGGTGGTAAAGAAGTATGTGTTGTCTGTTTAGAAAAGAAAGAAGAAATGCCTGCTCATAAGATTGAAATAAAAGAAGCTGAAGAAGAAGGTATAATGATCATTTCTTCTTTAGGACCAAAAAGAATAATAGGGAAAAATGGCCATGTTGAGAGTCTTGAAACAATAGAATGCGCTTCAGTATTTGACAGTGATGGCAGATTTAGCCCCGTATTTAAAGAAGGGACTGAAAAAACCATAGAGGCAGATACTATTATAGTAGCAATTGGTCAGGTTGTAGATTTTTCCCTGTTAAAAGCTGCAGATGGAGTTCTGCAAACAGAAAGAGGTTTACTTAAGGTTGATAAAGCTACTTTCGCTACTAATATTCCTGGTATCTTTGCTGGTGGCGATGTAGTGGGCGGACCTGGTTTTGCTGTAGATGCTATAGCTCATGGTCATGAAGCCGCTATCTCTATCGACCGGTATTTAAAAGGTCTGGATTTAAAAGAAGGCAGAGAAAAAAAGGAGAAAGAATTAGCTTCTGTGCCTAAAAGAAAGATAGAGAATAAATCCAGAGTGGAAGTACCCAAGGTTCCTGCAGAAAAAAGAATTTTAGGGTTTGATGAAATAGAATTAGGTTATAGTGAGGAGTTAGCCATAGCCGAAGCTAAACGCTGTCTTAATTGCGGCGGTTGCTCAGAATGTCTTGAATGTGTTGATGTTTGCAAACTTGAGGCTATAAATCATGAAATGACTGAAGAATTTATTAATTTGGATGTTGGTGCAATCATATTATCACCAGGTTATGAACTTTTTGATGCAAATACAAAGTTAGAACTGGGTTATGGGCGTTACCCAAATGTTGTAACCGGTATTGAGTTTGAAAGAATATTATCAGCATCAGGACCATTTTCCGGGAAAGTTTTAAGACCATCTGATAAATTGTCTCCAAAGAAAATTGCATTTATACAGTGTGTTGGATCAAGAGAAGTTGGCAGGGAATATTGCTCATCTGTTTGTTGTATGTATGCTACAAAAGAAGCAATTATTGCAAAAGAGCATGAGCATGATATTGAATGTACAATATTTTTTGTAGATATGCGCGCTTTTGGCAAGGGATTTGATGCCTATTATGAAAGAGCAAAACAAATCGGAGTAAGGTATATAAGATGTAGACCTTCGTCAATAAAAGAAGTGCCAGGTACTAAAAATTTAAAAATACAATACCAGGCTGATGATGGAGGGATAATAATTGAAGAATTTGATCTGGTTGTTCTGTCAACTGGTTTTCAACCGCCAAATGGTGTTAAGGATATATCTGAAAAATTTGGAATTAAATTAAATGAATATAACTTCTGTGAAACTTCTATTTTTGAGCCAGTGAAATCTACTCGTGAGGGTATCTATCCCTGCGGGCCTTTTATAGAACCTAAAGATATACCCGAGACTGTTATGGAAGCATCAGGAGCTGCATCTAAAGTTCTATCACTTTTAAAAGATGTAAGAGGCAGCTTAATCACACCAATGGAATATCCTCCTGAAATAGATGTTACCGGGCAGGAACCAAGAATTGGTGTGTTTGTATGCCATTGTGGCACAAATATTGGAGGTATAGTTGATGTTCCTGATGTTGTTGAGTATGCAAAAACACTGCCAAACGTAGTATATGCAGAAAATAATTTGTATACTTGCTCAAATGATACACAAGAGAAAATTAAAGAGAAGATAAAAGAATATAATTTAAATCGTGTAGTGGTTGCTTCCTGTTCACCCAGAACCCACGAACCTTTATTTAGAAATACAATCAGAGAAGCAGGTCTAAATCCATATCTTTTTGAAATGGCAAATATTCGTGACCAGTGCTCGTGGGTACATATGCAGGAACATGAAAAAGCAACAAGAAAATCAAAAGACCTTGTGCGTATGGCAGTGGCAAAATCAAGATTAATTGAACCTCTTAAGAAAGGTTCGGTTGGAGTAGAAAAAACTGCGCTTGTAATCGGTGGTGGGCTGTCAGGAATGACATCTGCACTTGAAATAGCAAAGCAGGGATTTGAAGTATACCTGGTTGAGAAAGAAATGGAACTCGGTGGAAATTTAAGAAAAATTCATTATTTATTTGATGGAGAAAATCCACAGGAGAATTTAAAATCTTTAATTGCTTCTGTGAGGGAAGATAATAATATTCACTTATTCAACAGCGCAAAGATTGAAAGCATTGAAGGTTCAGTAGGTAATTTTAAGACGAAGATATCAATTAATGGGGATGTAAAAGAATTTAAACATGGAGTTGTAATTATCGCAACAGGTGCAAAAGAGTATAAACCAAAGGAATATTTATATGGAGAAAATGAAAGAGTAATAACTCAAATAGAACTGGAAGAAAAAATTAGCAGTTCTAAATTCTTAATTCCCAAAACTGTTGTTATGATCCAATGTGTAGGTTCAAGAGATAATGAAAGACCATATTGTTCAAGAATATGTTGTAGTGAAGCTGTTAAAAATGCTCTAAAAATAAAAGAAATTAGTCCTGATACAAGAGTGTATATTCTTTATAGAGATATGAGAACTTATGGATTTAAAGAAAGTTATTATACAAAAGCAAGGGATAAAGGTGTAATTTTTATAAGGTATGAAGATGATGAAAAGCCTCAGGTTTCAGTTAAAGGAGAGCAGTTAGAAATTAAAGTAATTGACCAAATAATGAAAATGCCGGTTGCAATTGATTGTGATTTATTGGTTTTATCGGCAGGAATAGTTGCGGATGTTGAAAATAACAATACAATTGCTCAATTGCTTAAAGTGCCATTAAATCAGGATAAATTCTTTTTAGAAGCACATATGAAACTTCGCCCAATCGATTTTGCAACAGAGGGAGTATTTTTATGCGGATTAGCACATTCACCAAAAGCAATTGATGAAAGTATTATTCAGGCTGAAGGTGCTGCCGGGAGAGCAGGTTCTTTAATTTCTAAAGATAATATAGAATTAGAGGCAAATATATCTTTTGTAGTAGATGAAAATTGTGATGGTTGTGCTTATTGTGTAGAACCCTGCCCATATAATGCAATTACTTTGGTTGAATATAT
>JAMDDL010000221.1 GCA_023488645.1 Actinomycetota bacterium
TCCTATAGAATAAGGAATTCTGAAAATATCTTCTCCTGAAATGGTAATTAATCTGTTGTCTATGCTAAAATCGCTTATTTTGCCGTTAATATCAAAAAAGTGGGAAAATACATCTCCAACAGTCTTATTTATTTTAAGCTTTTCAAGATCATTACTGCTAAGACTTCCTGTTTCAATAAATGAAGAAGTAACTCTGGGAAATATTGAGCCAATACCTGTAAGGGCAATATTTATTTTATTGAAGAATTTAAATGTTTCCTTTAATGATGGTTCATTTAATAACAAATCACGAAGTTTGGGTGATTCTACTATTGCAGGAGCATAAATTAAATGTGGTTCAGCTCCAAATATTGCAGCCAGTCTCCTTGCTATATCCTGACAGTTCAGGTTGACTGACAACTGATGAACTCCTCCTGTTACCTGAATTATTTCAACATTTTTATTTATCTTATTTGGCAGATGGCTTACAACTTCATTTATCGTTGTTCCCCATGCAACACCGATAATGTCATTATTTTTGATAATTTCCAGAAGATATGCTGCAGCAGCCTGACCCATTTTAGCTTTAAGTTCTCTGTCGGACAGACCGAAATTATCAACAACTATAGCTCGCTTTAAATTAAATTCCTTTTCAAGTTTTTCCTCCAGGTCTGTTATACTGTCAAGAGAGTCATTTATTGTAATCTGAACAACTCCGTTTTCAATAGCTCTTTTTAG
This sequence comes from Actinomycetota bacterium, assembly GCA_023488645.1. Lineage (GTDB taxonomy): Bacteria > Actinomycetota > Humimicrobiia > Humimicrobiales > Humimicrobiaceae > JAMDDL01. The sequence continues at coordinate 718 of JAMDDL010000221.1, forward strand.
TATTCTGTTTACCTGATATTTTGATATTTTTAACTTTTTTGAAATATCATCCTGTGTCAAGCCGTCCTTATAATACAATGTTGCGACTTTCACCATTAATTTAAAATCATATGCCATTTTTTTATTTTTTTGTTTTTTATTATGTGATTACAGAAAATTTATGCATTATAATTTTTCAAGTTCCATTATTTTTTCAACTTTTCTTGCGGAAGGTCCTCCTTTAAATTCAAGATCAAGCCATACTTTAAGAAGTTCCTGCGCAGTATTTTTTCCAATAACCAGCGCTCCCATGGTTAAAACCTGCACATTATTTGAAAGGATTGATCTTTGTGCAGAATATAAGTCATGACATACTGCAGCTCTTATCCCTTTAAACTTGTTAGCACATACTGCCATTCCTATACCTGTTCCGCAAACCAGTATAGCCCTGTCAAAATTACCATTTTGAACTTCCTTAACCACAATTTTTGCAATATCAGGATAATCAACAGGATCAGTTTTAAATACTCCAAAATCCTTATATTCAATATTTTTATCCTTAAGTACCTCAATTAATGCATCTTTCATCTCAATTACCTGAGCTTGATGATCGCATCCTATGGCAACCTTCATTAAAACCTCCTTAAAATTTCTTTAAATTACTTTTAAAAACTATCATAAAAACTTAAAACCTGTACAGCGATTTTCTGTGAAGTAAGGCTGTAATATTCCAGAAGTTCATCATAAGTTCCAACTGGAGCATATTCATCAGACGTACCAATAAATTTCATCCTGACAGGATAATTCCTGACAAGGGCTTCTGCAACTGCAGAACCAAGCCCATTATAAATTGAATGTTCTTCAATGGTTACAACTTTTCCTGTTTTTTTTGCAGATTTAATAATTGCCTCTTCATCTAAAGGTTTAATAGTACTCATACTTATAACTTCGGCATCCACACCTTTTTTCTCAAGTTCAGAGGCAGCTTCAACAGATTTTGAAACCATGGTGCCTGTTGCAACTAATGTGATGCTGCTGCCCTGTCTTACAATATCTGCTTTTCCAAATACCAGCTTATGGCTTTCATTAAAAACCCTTTTAGTCTTTATTCTTGAAACTCTTATATAAGTAGGACAACTAATTTTTGAAGCAACTTCCAGAACCTGTCCGTATTCAATGCCGTCTGCAGGGCAAATAATAGTCATATTCGGCAATGCCCTGAATACTCCCACTTCTTCCAATATGGTATGTGTCGGTCCTAATGCACTCACAGAAAATCCGCTGTTGTTTCCAACTATTATTGTATTTAATTTTGTCTTGCACATATCATCTCTGATTTGCTCAAAAGGGCGGTATGTCGCAAAAGGAACATAAGCAGCTACAACAGGGATCTTGCCTGAAATAGCCATTCCGGCCGCTTCACCTAATGCATTTTGCTCTGCTATCCCGAATTCAAAATGCCTTTCGGGGAAAGCTTTATGGAAAGGATCTCCAAAAGCTCCTGCAGAAGAGTCCATTGAGATATATACAATATCAGAATTTTTATTTGCAAGTTCCACAAGTGCTTCTGCAAGAATTTTTCTTGCATCCTCATAAATCACGTTTTCAGTTTCCTTATTATTTAAATCATTCAAGCCTGCACAGCTCCTCCCTGCATGATTCTTCAATCCTGCATATGGCATCATCAATTTCTGATTCTTTAAAATGCCAGTGATGAAACTCATATTTGTTTTCTCCAAAATCCAGCCCTTTGCATTTCACAGTGTCGGCAATAATTGCAGAAGGTTTTCCAGGCGAAAACGGAACATCTGACAGTACATTATAAATTTCCTTAAAATCATGTCCATTTATCAATCTTGTCTCACAACCAAATGCCCTGAATTTATCTTCCAGCGGTTCTGAATTTAATATATCTGCAGTTTTTCCATTTACCTGAAGTCCGTTTTTATCAAGAATAATCACAAGATTATCCAGTTTGTAATGACTTGCCGACATTACCGCTTCCCAAATGCTTCCTTCTTCACTTTCACCATCTCCAATCATTGCAAAAACCCTGTAGGATCTTTTATCAAGTTTTCCGGCATGTGCCATTCCTTCTGCTACAGGCAGCCCATGACCAAGAGAGCCGGTTGGAAATTCTATTCCGGGAAGTACTTTTTCATCCGGATGCATGGGAACTCTTGTATTAAAGGTATTATATGTCCATAAAACATCTTCCTTAAAATATCCCTGATCTGCAAGTGTAGTATAAAGTGCAAGACATTTATGCCCTGCAGACAATACGAACCTGTCCCTGTCCTGCCATTTGGGATTTTGAGGATTATGATTTAAAATTTTATTATATAATACTGTAATAATATCAAGGCTTGAAAATGCACCTCCGATATGCCCTTCACCAAAACGCATCATCCTGATAATGTTTTTACGGGCATTATAAGCTTTTTCCGTCAATTGCTTAATTTCGTTTTTTGAAAATTCCGGCATGCAAAACCACCTTTATATGTTAATAATAAATCTGCATTATTAGCATTTTATATTAAATAAAGCATTCATTACAACATAAAATCTTTACCAGTTAGCATTTCATTTTTTATAATTGAAAACAAATTTTTGGATCTGGTTGGTGTTGAGAAAACCTTATAAAGGCGCAGCGGACATGGTTCCTCTCTTCAGAGAGGAGAGCGAAGCCTGAAATCAGAGCAAGCTTTGACTCGCTGGGGCAAAGCTTGCGTGTTTTCGAAACACCCAACCAGATCCTTACAGCCATACTTTTATACCTATCATGAAATTTAAAATTCTTCCTCTTTACCGGCAAATTACGATTGCCTTTGAATCTGCAAAAGATTTAAAAAAGGTTAAAAAAGATAATTTTTAAAAATTTTTTTAAATTCATTAAAAGAAATCCCCGCTTCGCCTACTCTCCTTGGGTTGTCTGCACCTTTTTTAGCATCATTATGATAATCCGAACCGCCGGTAAAAAACCTTACTTTGTCTTTGTATTTATTCTCCACTGCTGCTTTTATTTCAAGCGGGCTTAATCTGCCTTTATATGATGTCTTATCATAAGTATACATTGACTCAATTCCTTCAATTCCCGCATCAATAAGTCTTTCAACATATTCATCCCTTGAAATATTTCCAAAAATTTTTGAGTTTACATCTTCATCAATCAGATATGGATGGGCAAGAACTGCAATTCCTCGTGATTCTTTTATTATTTTAATAGCATCAATAGGATTTATTTTTTCTCTTCTGACATTTAACTGCGGATTATCTCTTACTATCAGCTTTGCTTCATGCCATGTTTTTGCATATCCTTTTAAAGCCATTACTTCAAAGATATGCTTTCTTTCAACTTCATCAGGTTTTCTTTCACAAAAATTGCCATTTTTATCTATGTAATGCAAAATATCCAGATTAAAATCAACAGGCATGCCATGCAAAGTTAAAAGTTCACATAAGCGTTTATAAGCCTGGGTTTTTGACAGCCTTGCTCTTTTTACTTCATTTTTAAGCAGCTCATTATTCCAGTCAAGTTCATAACCCAGAATGTGTACGTCATCAACAAAAGTATCACATGAAAATTCATAACCCAAAACAAGTTTGATGCCATACAAATCTGCATATTCTTTTATCGGCTGTTGTGGCCCGGAATCATTTATTAATGTTTCAGGAGGATTTATATCATGATCTACGATTGCAATTGCCTTCATCCTGCATTCTGCAGCTATTTTAATTAACTCAGCAGGAGTATCATTTCCGTCTGATCTGGTTGTATGGCAATGCAAATCACATTCAAAATCAGGTTTGCAGACTTTATTTAAAGGCTGATTTCTCATTTCTCTGATATAATTTTTTTCTTTTATATAAATTTTTTCAGTCTCTGTACTGTTCATATTGCGCATGTCTATTTTAAAAACCATTTTTATTTTTTTCCTTCTGCAATTAATTTTGATTATCTAATTGTTATCTCAATGGATCAATAAGGTTGACCAGGCTTTTTGGGAACTTCCAAATTTATCAATATAGCCTTTTACAAGATTTTTTATATTATCAAAAACAAGCTTTATTGCTTTTATCGGCTCATATTCCATCTCATTTTCATTCAGATATTTTTTAAAACTGTCAAGATAAACATGTTTTATTTCAGTAGATATATTCATTTTTGAAGGACCATAAGAAATAATTTTTTTTAAATCAGCTTCGGGCAGATCGGAGCATCCATGAATAATAATGGGAAAATCAGTAATTTCCATAATTCTTTCAAGTCTTTCAAAATCAAGAACAACTTCACCCTTATATAATCCATGTTTTGTTCCAATAGCTACTGCAAGTGAATCAACTCCTGTTCTTTTTTGAAATTCAACAGCTTTGTGGGGGTCGGTAAGAAGAACTTTATCCTCACTCACATTTATATGTTCTTCTACTCCTCCGATATGGCCCAACTCTCCTTCCACCGTTATATTTTTCTCATGAGCAAGTTCAACAATCGTCCTTGTCATCCTGATATTTTCTTCAAAAGGCTTTGATGAACCGTCAACCATAACTGAACTCCAGCCATAATTGATACAGTTTTTAATTACTTCGATATCCGTCCCGTGATCAAGGATCATTGCAACCGGAACTTCAACTTCCTGTGCAAGGGATTTAACCATCAGCGGTAAAATTTTATAACCAAACTGAAGTACGGTTTTTTGAGATGTCTGTATAATAACCGGAGACTTTTTTTCTTTTGCAGATCCAACAACGGCAGCCATTGTTGAATAATCTACAATGTTAAAGGCTCCTACCACATATTTTTCTTTTCTTGCCCTGATCAGCATGTCCCTTGTATTAATATATCCCATTAATAACTCCTGTTTTACTTAAAAATTTTTTAACATTACTTGCCCTAGTTTTAATTATATGCAATTAGTTGCATTAATGCAATAATTATTTAAATATAAGTTGGTAATTAATTATCATTGCTTTTAATGATTTAATGTTTAAAATAATCATGATATTATTTTTGCTTAAAATACAGGAAAAAAAGTCTTATTTAAAATGTCTAATTTAAGAAAAAAACATAAAAGTTCAAAAGCGCCTAAAATTGCAGCTATATTTTTAGCAATAATACTGCTTTTTTCTTTTGCTGCTTCAGGAATTATTGCTGCAACTATATTTGCCGGAAGCGCATTTATATCAAATTTTTTCAAAGATCTGCCGGACATTAAAGATTTCTCTCCTGTAGAAAATGCGCTTACTTCAAAAATATTTGCCTCCGACGGAAAACTTATAGGAACTTTGCATGGAGAACAAAACAGGGAACTGGTTTCTTTTGAGCAGATACCAAAAAATTTAATCCATGCCGTTATTGCCATAGAGGATGAGCGATTCTATGAGCATAAAGGTATTGATTTTGAAGCAATATTCCGGTCACTTTTAGTTAATTTAAAATCCGGTGAAGTTACCCAGGGCGGCAGTACTTTGACGCAACAATATATCAGGAATGTATATATTCCTGAGGAAAAATCAGAAATTACTCTTGAGAGGAAAATAAAGGAAGCAGCCCTTGCTTATCAGCTTGAAAAGATATATTCCAAAGATGAAATCCTTGAAATGTATTTAAATACCGTATACTTTGGTGAAGGTGCTTATGGGGTCCAGGCAGCAGCAAAAACATTCTTTAACAAAAATGTTCAGGATTTAAATCTTGAAGAATGTGCTCTGATTGCAGGACTTCCGCAATCACCAAGCCAGTTATCTCCATATGAAAACAGGCAGGCGGCAATTGTAAGAAGAAATAATGTTCTGGCAAAGATGAATGAGCTTGGATATATAAGCAAGGAAGAATACACAAATGCCGTAAAGCAGCCTGTAATATTGGAAAGAGCAAGAGAAGAAAGTACTGATTTTGCACCTTATTTTGTTGAATACGTTAAGCAGGAATTGATAAAAAAATATGGAATAAACAAGGTTTTTAAAGGCGGTTTTGAAATTTATACCACCCTTGACCCGAACATGCAGGTTTATGCCGAGGATGCTATAAAAGAAATTCTGCCTGATCCTGAAGATCCAACCGGAGCTATGGTAGCCATGGATCCACGAAACGGCTATATCAAGGCTATGGTTGGCGGCAAAGACTTTAATACAATGAAATTCAATCTTGCTACTCAAAGCAAGAGACAGCCGGGTTCAACTTTTAAGGTGTTTGCTTTAATTGCAGCTCTTGAACAGGGTGTTAGCCCTTACATGACTTTTAATCCAAATGGGCCTATTAAATTTGAAATTCCCAGCAGCAAGCCATGGGAAGTATCAAATTATATGGGTGAAAAATTTCCTGATGGTACGGAAATGAGCATAATTGATGCTACCGTCAAATCTGTCAATGTTGTTTATTCTCAACTGATAATGAGAATTGGTGGTGAAGCAGTTTCAAGAATTGCAAATGCCATGGGAATTCAAACACCGCTTGAAGGTTATCCCGCCATCGGACTTGGCGGTCTCACAACAGGAGTTTCCCCTCTTGAAGTCTGCACGGCTTTTTCAACAATTGCAGATTATGGAGTCAAACATGACCCTGTGGCAATACTTAAAGTAGTTGATAAAGATAAAAATATTATTTATGAATACCAGGAACCGCCAAAAAATCAGGTAATCTCCCCTATAAATGCTTACAGGGCAATTGAAATAATGAAACAGGTTATTCAAAGAGGCACAGGAACAAGAGCAAGGCTTGAAGACAGAGAAGCTGCTGGCAAAACAGGAACAACTGATGAAGGTGAAAATGCCTGGTTTACAGGTTTTACCACCAACCTTGCTGCATCTTTCTGGATGGGCTACCCTGAAGAAAATAAAAAGATGGGCGCAGTACATGATTTGAGAGTTCAGGGCGGAGCTCATCCTGCGATGATGTGGAAGTTATTCATGGAAAAAGCAACAAAAAGCCTGCCAATTGAGAAATTTCAGAAACCAAAAGAAGACCTGTTTAATCTGCAGGTAACCACTGCACCTGATACAGGTCAGGTTATGATTCCAAACAGGTTTACCCCACCTGACCAGATAACTGTTGCGCAGTTTCACTATGGGGCAGAGCCCAGAGACCAAATGCCGATTTCAGATGCTGACATGCCCATACTTCCTTTTGTTTGTCTTATACCGGTAGAGCAAGCACGTCAAATGCTTTTAGATACAGGATTTACAAATATTGAATTTATCAATGAAGTTTATTCCGGAGTTCCTTCAGGCTATACGCACAGACAGGAACCCTTATGGGACATGCGAGTTGAAAAAACAAGGCTTATAAGAGTCTGGGTAAATCCTTAAGAAGTACCGCGAGGTAAAACAAATTGGAAAATAAAGAAATAAGGGTAAGATTTGCACCAAGCCCTACAGGCTATTTGCATATAGGAAGCGCAAGAACTGCTTTCTTTAACTGGCTGTTTGCCAAGAAAATGAATGGCAAATTTATTCTGCGAATAGAAGACACTGATATCGGAAGACACAAGGAAAATACCATAAATACAATTCTTAATTCACTGAAATGGCTTGGCATCAACTGGGATGAAGGTACGGATATCGGTGGAAATTATGCTCCTTACAGACAGTCGCAAAGGCTTGATATTTATAAGGAATATGCCCAAAAACTTATTAATGAAGGCAATGCATACAGATGCTTCTGCAGCCAGGAGCAGTTAAGAGAAAAAAGAAACCAGTCCATAAAAACATGTAAATTTTACAGTTATGACAGAGAGTGTTTAAAACTTACCGGAAAAGAAATCTCAGATAATATTAATTCCGGAAAGAAATTCTCAGTAAGAATTCTTGTACCGAAGGAAAAAATTATTACATTTAATGACAATGTTTATGGAAAAATTCAGGTAAACAGCATTAATATTGAGGATTTTATAATACTTCGTTCCAATGGAATGCCTACCTATAATTTCTCTGCAGCAATTGATGATTACCTCATGAATATAACACACATAATAAGAGGTGAGGACCATTTATCCAATACACCAAAACAGCTTTTAATTTATGATGCCTTAAATTTCATGTATCCTGATTTTACCCATCTTCCTATGATACTTGCTTCTGACGGCGGAAAATTAAGTAAAAGGCATGGATCCATATCAATAGAGTCTTATAAAAAAGAAGGTTTTCTGCCTGAAGCAGTTTTGAATTATATTGCTCTTCTTGGATGGGCATACGATGAAAAAACTACAATTTTTTCAATTAATGAAATGATTGAAAAATTTGATTTAAAGTCAATAAATAAAAAGGCTGCAAGGTTTGATTATGAAAAGCTACTTTATGTCAATGGCTTTTATATCAGAGAGCTTGAAGAAAGCAGGCTTGCAGAATTAATCATGGGCAGGTTAACCGGAACAAACAGGTTTACAAGGGAAAATCTTGACTTTTTTAAGTCAAAACTGCCAAAAATCATTCCCATTACAAAACAAAGGGTAAGAACAATTTCAGATTATGAAAAAATAGCTTTAATTTTTTCTGGCAAAATAAGCTACAGCAAAAATTATGGTAATAAATATTTTTTACAAAAAGAAATCGATGCAAAAGCGATAATCAGGCAAACCATAAAATATCTTGAAGAACCCAGCGTTCATTCCTTTGATGCGCAAAATATTGAAAAAGCGTTGAAGAAGGTTGCTGCAGATTTTGATACCGCTTTTAAAAATATTGCCGAAGTTATAAGGATTGCTGTCTGGGGTGAGCCGGCAGGTCCGCCTCTTTTTGAAACTATCGAGATTTTGGAAAAAAACAACACCCTTCTTCGCCTTAAAAATTACATAGACTTTTTAGGCTGACTTTCCAGTTTCAGGTAAAAAACCTGTTCTTAACAAAAGGTTAGCATTTCCTTTTTCGTGATTGCAAATAAATTATTAGATTAGACTGTGTGTTGAGAAAACCGTATGAAGGCTGAGCGGGCAAGGTTCCTCTGTAAAGAGGAGAGCGAAGCCTGAATCCGAGCAAGCTTTGACTCGCTAGGGCAAAGCTTGCGTGTTTTCGAAACACCCAGCCTGATTCTTGCAGTCTTACTTTTATCCCTATCACGAAATTGGAAATGCTTCCTAACAAAAGTAAAGTAAAAATATGCAGAAATACCAACTTTACCCAAAGCTCTATTACAATAATAATTTATAAAAATTTCTTACAGCCTGAATATCATTTCTTCAGGTTTTAAATCCCTTCCGTTCTCAACAACTTTTTTTACAAAGTATGCAACAACAATTTCCTCATTTGTAGGAGTAATATACAGTTTTACTTTTGAATCTGGTGCAGAAATTAAAGCCTGTTTACCGTTAAAATCCTCATTTTTTGCAATATCAAGCCTGATTCCCATATACTCCATGTTTTCAAGAACTCTCATTCTTGTATCCTTGCCTTTTTCAGCAATACCGCCTCCAAATGCAATCACATCTACTCCGCCAAGAATAGCACTGTAAGCACCAATATATTTTCTCACCCCGTCAATAAAAGCTGCTATGGTCATTTTACATCTTTCATTTCCTGCTTCACCTGCGGCATAAATTTCCCTGTAGTCATCAGTTCCAATGCCTGCAATTCCCTTAAGTCCGGAGTTTCCTGAAATTTCCCTTTGTGCTTCTTCAATTGTCAGTCCAAGAGACTTCATTGCAAACAATAATCCTATACCGTCACAGTCTCCAATTCTTGTTCCCTGCAGGAGTCCGGAATCTGTGGAAAATTTCATGCTGACATCAACAGATTTCCCATTTTTATGAGCACAAATTGAGCTTGAGCCGCCTAAATGAACCGTAATAACTTTTAATTTATCTGTTCCCTCCAACTTGTAAACCATTGCGGACATATATCTATGGGATGAACCATGATAACCATTTTGTTTTATTCCAAGCTCCTCATACCATTTCCAGGGAAAACCCAGCATTCTTCTGTATTCCGGTATGGAATAATGAAAAGACGGTTCAAATACTCCAACCAGAGGAATATTACTTCCCAGTACTTTTTTAAACTCATCAATTGCTTCAAGATAAGGAAGATTATGAACCGGGGCAACAAAGGCAAATCTTTTCATTTCGTCAAGAATTTCAAGAGACAGCAGGTTAGCTCCGTTTGTTTCTCCAAGAATTGTTTTAAAACCCATAGCTTCGATATCTTTGTATTGTTTTATAACTCCGTTTGCAATGTACCAGTCCATAATAAGCTGGATACCTTCTTTAAATCCGCAAACATCTACAATTTCCTTAACAGTTTCACCGCTTCCGATTTTATGAGTAAAATTTGACTCGCCTTGGGTTTTAATCTTGTCAAGGTTTGCCTCACCAAGAGTTTTTATTTCATTTTTATCGTTTATGTCAAGAATTTTGCTTTTTAAAGAAGTACTTCCCACATTTCCTATGGCAATTATCATTTTTTATTTCCTTTCACATATTCATATACTCTTTGAATTTACTTTAAGCTTTCAGTAAAACTTTTAATAAAAAATCCTGGACATCTCATATAAATCCAAATCCATGGGTTTATAATCACAAAGAACCTTTTCCATAGGTTCTGACTTAATAACATTTCCTTCAAAACAAACCATACAGTCAAATTTTCCTTCATGCACAAGTTCAACGGCTTTTATGCCGGCTCTTGTTGCAAGAATTCTGTCAAAAGCAGTAGGCTTGCCGCCTCTCTGCAGATGCCCCAGTACTGTTACCCTTGTTTCATATCCTGTGCGCTTTTCAATCTCTTTTGCAATTACATTTCCAATACCGCCAAACTGCATCTGATGGATATTATTAAGTCCCGGTTTTACTTCAACCTTTGCATTTTTTAATTCAGGCTTTGCACCTTCTGCAACAACTATAATGCTGTAATCCTTTCCTCTTTCTCTTCTTTTTTCTATAACATCAACAACATAATCATAATCAAATGGAACTTCAGGTATCAGTATTAAATCCGCCCCTCCTGCAATTCCGCTATAAAGGGCAATCCATCCTGCTTCTCTACCCATTACCTCAAGTATCATAATCCTGTGATGTGAGGAAGCCGTAGTATGCAGCTTGTCCACTGCATCAGTTGCAATTTCAACTGCACTGTCAAATCCTATTGAATAATCATTAAGATTAATATCATTATCAATAGTCTGGGGAATTCCAACACCTTTAATATTATACTGGCTTAAACGGTGCATAATTATATTGGCATCATCTCCTCCAATACAAATTATTGAGTCAATTGAAAATTTACTGATATTTTCCTTAACCATTTCCACGCCATTTTCAATCTTGAAAGGATTAACTCTTGCAGAACCAAGCATTGTGCCTCCCCTGTCAAGTATGCCTGAAACCATATCTCTTTTTAATTCTATTACATTGCCGCTTACAAGACCGTCCCATCCATTTTTAATCCCCATGACTTTATATTTGTAAGTTTCTGCTTTTACAAATACCGATCGTATTATGGCATTTGTTGCAGGAGTATCGCCGCCACCGGTAAGAATACCTATAGTTTTAATTTCATTCATAATAACTTCTCCTCTCAAAAATAAAAATTGAAACACTAATAAAAACTAATTTCTTTTTTGCACAGGTTTTAAGTAAATTAACAAATTAAACAGATTAATATTAAAAATCATTATGCCTTAATATATATTATATTTAATTTTAAGGCTGTTATGATAATTTTTTTAAAATAATTTCATTTACAAGTCCGGGATTGGCTTTTCCCTGAGTTTTTCTCATAATCTGACCAATAAGAAAGCCAATTGCTTTTGATTTACCTGATTTATATTGTTTTATAACATCAGGATTACTTGAAATAACCTCGTCAATAACTTTTTCAAGTTCCCCGGCATCACTTATCTGCTTTAAACCTTTCTTTGAAATTATTTCCCCGGGACTGCTGCCGTTTGTATACATTTCTTCAAAAACAGATTTTGCAATTTTACTGCTTATTTCCCCGCTGTCTATCATTTTCAAAAGACTTGCAAGATTTTCAGGAGAAATTTTGCTTTGCTTTAAAGTTATCCCTTCTTTATTAATATATGCGCTGAAATCTCCCATTATCCAGTTACAGACTGTTTTTGCATCATTATAATATTTTAAAGTTTCTTCAAAATAAGAAGAAAATTCCAAATCATTTGCCATAAGTGAACTGTCATAATCAGAAAGCCTGTAAAGCTCCTTATATCTTTTCTCCTTTGCAGATGGAAGTTCGGGAAGAGTACTTTTTATTTCGTTTATCCAGTCTGTGTCAAGTTTCATCGGCACCAGATCAGGGTCAGGAAAATATCTGTAATCATGAGCTTCTTCTTTTTCCCTTAAAGCTTTTGTTGTCTGGCTTTTGCTGTCATAATGTCTTGTCTGCTGAACAACCTTCCTGCCTGATTTAATGATATCAATCTGCCTTTGAACTTCGTAATCCAGCCCCTTTTGAAGGAATTTAAAAGAGTTTAAATTTTTAATTTCAGTCCGCGTTCCCAGTTTACTGTCAGTCACCAGTTTGATTGAAACATTGGCGTCACTTCTTATACTGCCTTCTTCCATGCTGCAGTCACTGACATTTAGCATTATTAAAATATTTCTTAAAGTTATCATATACTGCCTTGCTTCCTCAGGCGACTTAATATCAGGCATTGTTACAATTTCTATTAAAGGAGTTCCTGCCCTGTTAAAATCAACAATACTGTAATTTGCTTCGCTTATTCTGCCGGTTGAGCCGATATGTAATAATTTTCCCGTATCTTCCTCAACATGAACTCTTGTGATGCCTATTCTTCTGATATAACTGCCTATATTGACATCAACATATCCATCTATCCCTACAGGAAGATCATACTGGGAAATCTGATAATTTTTAGGCATGTCAGGATAAAAATAATTTTTTCTGTGAAAAACAGTATGCTCTTTTATGGTGCAGTTTAAGGCAAGAGCAATTTTTACGGCATTTTCAATTGCTTTTTTATTTATAACAGGCAAAGAGCCCGGGTGGCCAAGGCAAACCGGACAGGTATAAGTATTTGGAGGCTCACCGAAAGAAAGTCTGCAGCCGCAAAACATTTTTGTCAAGGTGGAAAGCTCAACATGGGTTTCAAGTCCTATGACAGTTTCATATTCATTTTTTAAATCTTGGGACTTATTTTCCACTTTACATCTCTTTCTATTGCTCCGGCAATTTTTAAAATATTATCTTCTCTTAAAATATCCCCTATAACCTGAATTCCAACAGGTAAATTATTTTTGGAAATTCCGGCTGGAAGAGAAATTGCAGGAATACCTGCGAGGTTAACAGGGATGGTGCATATATCTGAAAGATACATCATTAAAGGATCGTCTGCCTTATCGCCAATTTTAAATGCAGTTGTTGGTGATGTTGGAGAAATAAGCACATCATAATTTGAAAATGCTTTTTTAAAATCATTAATGATTAATGTCCTGACCTTTTGAGCCTTTTCATAATAAGCATCGTAGTAGCCTGATGAAAGACAGTAAGTTCCAATCATTATCCTTCTTTTGACTTCAGCCCCAAAGCCTTCTGCCCTGGTCTTTTTATACATTTCTCTTAAAGTTGCGGATTCCATATTTCTATATCCGTATCTTACACCGTCAAATCTTGAAAGATTGGAGCTTGCTTCAGAAGGAGCTATGATATAATAAACACTTAATGCATATTCAAGATTTGGAAGGGAAACTTCTTCAATTAAAGCTCCTGATTTTTCAAGCATTCTTAAGACTTTGTATATTAAGTCTCTGACTTCAGAATCAATTTCTCTGACCATCAGTTCTTTTGGAACTCCAATTTTCATACCTTTTATATCTGAATTTAAAAAAGAAGTATATTTTGGAATATCAGCTTTTATGGATGTGCTGTCACATTCATCATATCCGGAAATTATCTCAAGAAGCGCTGCACAATCTCTTACATTTTTTGAAAGAGGCCCTATTTGATCAAGGGATGATGCAAAAGCAACCAGTCCATATCTTGATACCATGCCGTAAGTTGGTTTTATTCCTACAATTCCACACAGTGAAGCAGGCTGTCTGATTGAACCTCCGGTATCAGAACCAAGAGAACATACTGCTTCCATTGCAGCTACACTTGCTGCAGGACCACCGCTTGAACCGCCCGGAACACAGTCAAGATTCCATGGATTTCTTACCGGCCCGAAGGCAGAATTTTCATTTGAAGAACCCATGGCAAATTCATCCATGTTTGCCTTTCCAACCATTAAAAAGTGCTGTCTGTTTAATTTTTTTATGACTGTAGCATCATAAACGGAAATATAATTTGCAAGTATTTTGGAAGCGCAGGTTGTTCTTATATCCTTTGTGCAGATATTATCCTTTATGGCAATTGGAATTCCTGTAAAATCAAAAACTTCATTTCCTTCCTTGATATACCCGTCTATTTCTTTTGCCCTGCTTAAAAATAAATCCCTGTCAAATGTAATAAATGCATTTATTTTATCTTCAACTTTTTCAATTCTTTGCAAATATGCTTCTGCGATATCTAACACAGAAACTTCCTTCTTCCTTATAGCGTCATTTAATTCATAAGCACTCAGATTAATCAGACTCAAAAAAATTCCTTCCCTTCAAATAAAAATATATTTATTAGTTTTGTGAATAATCCAATTCCTGGTGAATTATTTTTTCAAATCCCAAAATTTTTTAAATTTGCCCTTTCGGCTAATACTTCACTCGAAATTTATTGGAAACTATATAATTTTATGCAATTTATATCTTTGAACTATTTATCATTATTATTTAATCATCAATCAATTTTTGGAACTTTAAATCCACCTCCGGCTTCAAGAGGGGCATTTTTTAGAGAGTCTTCTCTTGAGAGCGAATTTTTAACTTTGTCTTCCCTGTAAACATTTGAAAGCTTGAGCACGTGAGACGTAGGTGCTGTATTTGAAGTATCAGCTTCTGAAATTTTTGCAACATAACCTATTATTTTATCTAACTGGCTGGTAATTTTATCAATTTCGGCGTCGCTGTATTCCAGCTCCGCCAGTTTTGCTATATGTTCTATATCTTCTTTTTTTATAATCTTGCTCACAATCTCACACTCACATCAAATTTATTAATATCTCAGATTAAAATAATGCATAAAACAAACTTACATGAAATTACCATAATAAAAAAGTAATTTTAGCAAATTTTAATACAAGTTGGGGCAGCCACTCTAAATAAGCCTTCATTGTTTTTTAAAAACATATATTGCCCAGCCAAAAGTATCTCTACCGTATAATAAATATTCTATTTTAGCGTTATTTATTTTGTTCAATAATTCAGAATTGTCCGGATCATCAGGATTTGCGCTTATATAATTGTAAGCAGACCACCATTGCAGTGTTTCATAATAGTCCCAATCATCATGGTTGCTTACAAGTGTGTATATACAATTTAATCCTTCTTTTTCACAAACATCTATATTTTTAAAATGAGAATTATATTCCTCTTTTTTTATACCACTCATTTTAAGATATTCATCGTCTGGTTCCTTTAACCAGTAAGGCTCTCCTATAATAATAAATCCATTTGGTTTTGTCATTTTCTTCAATGCTTTTATTGTTCCAATAAATCCATTGTAAACAAAGCTGGCACCAATACACATGGTCAGGTCAAACAATTCATTTATTTCAGGCGAATATTTTGCACCATCCATTTCTAATAATTTAATATCAGAGCTGGGAACTCTTTCATTCTTCTTTTTTTTGCAATCTTTTAAAAAATAAGGTGAAATATCAACTCCAATGCCAGAAACATTATATAACTCAGCCAGCCTTATTAAAGGTTCTCCTTTACCACAGGCAATATCCAATACCTTGGAGCCAGGCTTTAAATCCAATAATGAAAATAATTCTTCAAATTTATTTTGGCTCATAGGATTACAGAATATGTGCTTCTTATGAGTAATATCAAAATATTTCCAGATATCCATTAACATACCTCCAAATAATTTTAAATTATATATTTTGTTAAAAATTTTCAAGCCATAACACAGCATGTCAGAGACATCACAAGCATTTAAGAATTTTATTTTGTCCGGATTAAATTAAGCTGGCTGAATAAAACAAGAATCATCAACAGATTATACGTTGCATGCAGAAAGATGACTGGGAAAAGTGATTTTGTTTTAAAAAAAATATAAGCTAAAATCCAGCCAATTGCCATCAAAGGCAGAAAGTTATACAGGTCAAGATGTGCAGCGGCAAATAAAAACGAAGAAATCAGAATACCTGCAAAAGTGCCCCATTTCTTTCTGAAACCCTGAAATAAAAATCCTCTGAAAAATATTTCCTCGCATACCGGGGCAACTACGGAAACCACAATCATAAGCATCGTTGAAGAAACATTTTTATTTTTGGCAAGCTCCTCAATCTTACTGGCAGAAGGGGCAATATTAAATACTCTTGTCATAATAAAAACATAAGCAAAATTAATAAGAATAATTAATAAAAGGGCTAAAAATGAATACCATATGGTTTTAATAATGCTGTAATATTTTAGCCCTAAATCCTTAAATGATGCCCTCCTCCAGTAAATTGCAAAAAACCATACCACGCCAACCATTAAGAGAACCTGAATGCCGTATAAAATCAAAAAACTGAAATTGGTTATGTTTGAGCTGTTAATCCTTTCTGCTATTTTAAGTACCGAAACAATTTTTGCAGTTCCAAAATATACTGCTGCAAGCACTGCTATTAAAAATAAGAGTGAAAAAAGGATATCCCTCAATGTCCACTTTATATGCCTGAGTTCATCTTCATTGCCTTTTTCTTCCAAAGGGATTATGCGCTTTAATTTTGATCTTTTTAATTCATCCATTATTTATATAATCAATATCAGAATAACTTTGAAACCAGCCCATATATTTCTTTATACTTTTCATACTTTTCAATATATTTTTGTCTTATGGTTTCATCCGGCAAAAATTCATCCTTGATTTTTATAAATTGTGATATAGCCTCTGATAAAGTAAACTTTCCTGTACCAAGACCTGCAAGTATCATTGAAGCAAGGCAACCGGCTTCAGTTATATCCATCCTTAATATTTTTTTATTTGCAAGGGAAGCTTTAAGTTGAAGTTCAAAATCTGATTTTGATCCTCCTCCGACTGCTCTTATCTCAACTATTTCAACCCCGCTTTTACCTGAAAGCTCCATATTAAAACAAATTTCAAATACAAGCCCTTCAACTAAGCCTTTAAATATCTCCTTCTTATCCGTATCCAGATTTAAGCCAATAATTGATCCTTTTGCCATAGGATCAAGATATGGAGTGCCTGATGCAGAGAAATAAGGAAGAGTATAGAGCTTTGAAGGTTCAAAATCGAGCTTCGAAGAGATTTCCCGGATAATCTGGCTATTTCTATCAGCCAGATTGTCCCTGAACCATTTAACAACACTTCCGCTTGTCATATTATAAGCAAGTGCAACATATTTACCGTCAAGGGCATGGGCTTGACATCCGAAATTGTTTTTAAGCATATTTTCATTTGTAACAGCATCTTCCAGGCAGGTTGTCACGCATTCTACCGTTCCCATCCCATCAGCTGCCAGACCACCTTTGACTGCACCAACACCTAATGCGGCACATGGTTGATCATGAGAACCTGTAACAACAGAAACATTATTTTTGAATCCAAGCTGCTCAGCAATTTTTTTATCAACATAACCAATCTTTACTGCTGATGCAGAAAGAGTTGAAAAAAGATTCACATCTATATCAAAAGCATCAAGAATATCCTTCCTCCATTTTTTTTGCCGAATATCAAAAAACAGTGTCCTGGATGCAAGTGCATGGCTTAATCTGGTATTTTCAATCCCAAGTTTGTGGAACAAAAGATCTTCGGTAAAAAGAAATTTTCTCGTTTTTTTATAAATTTCCGGCATATTGTTTTTAACCCACATTATTTTATTTAATGCACAGATATATCCAGGAGGATATCCCGTAATTTCAAACAACTCGATTGCGCTGTATTTTTCAAGAATAAGATCTACCTCTTTTGCGCTTCTGGCATCTGTAGAATAAATAGTGTTATAAAGTATTTTTCCGGTTGAATCTATTGGAGTAAAACTTTCACCAACTGTTGAAACAGACAGGGCAGTTACAGGATCTTTTTTTACAGATGGGTCATTATTAATTTTTTCAAGAACCTCAAAAACTTTTTGCCATTGATCTTCTGTATCAAATTCCACCCAGCCGGGATTCGGAAAAACCAGATTATATTCCCTATAGTCACTTGCAAGAATTTTTCCTTCTTCATTAAAAGCAATGGCTTTTGTTCCTGTTGTCCCTATATCAATCCCCATTAAACTCATATTTATCTGCCTTTAAGATTAATTTTTATAAAATAATTATCTAATAATTAAAAAGCATTAATAAAATTAAATTTCAAATTTCATTATTCCTTACAAATCTTATTTCAGACTTTAAATCTTTAGTTAAACTTGCAAAGAACCTTTTTACCTGTTTCAGAGGACTCTGCAATTGCATCGCAAATAACATTATTTCTATAACCATCTTCAAATGTGGCAATATATGGTTCTAAAGGTTTATTTTTCATCACTGCTTCAATCATGTTATATACAATATGAACAAAAGTATTTTCCCATCCTATAATATGACCATGTGGCCACCATTTATCATAATATGGATGATAGGATTCGGTTACATTTATGCAGTGAAAACCCTGAGTCTCTATAGGTTCTTCACCTCTCCAGAAAACCCATAGGTTATTCATGTTTTCAAGATCCCACCAGATACTTCCATTTTCTGCATTAATTTCAATTGTGTTGTAATTTTTTCTTCCCGGGCAGAATCTTGAAGCTTCTATTGTCCCAATGGCACCATTTTCAAATTCAACAACTGAAGCTATTGCATCATCTACATCCACTTTTTCTTTTGTTTTTGTTTGCACATTATATCTTTCCTTTATAAAAGTAGCAGTTGTTGCCATAACTGATTTAATTTCACCACATAAAAATCTACCAAGATCAATTATGTGTGAGCCCAGATCACCAAGAGCACCGCTGCCGCAAAGTTCTTTTTTAAGCCTCCACATAATTGGAAATTCAGGATCAGTTATCCATTCCTGTAAATATCTTGCTCTGAAGTGAAATATCTTTCCCAGCTTTTCATCCATAATTAAGTTCTTTGCAAGTACTACTGCAGGAACTACCCTGTAATTAAAGCAGCATATATTTTTAACTCCTGCCTTTTTTACTGCATCACGCATTTCTTTTGCTTCTTTTGCATCTCTTGCAAGTGGTTTTTCACATATAATGTGTTTTCCTGCTTTTGCTGCTTCAATAGATGGTTCAGCGTGAAGATAGTTTGGAGTTCCATTATCAATAATGCCAATTTCATCATCATTTATTAAATCTTTCCAGTTAGTTGAGTATCTTTTATATCCATATCTGCGTGCAGATTCTTTCAATGCTTCTTCATTTACTCCACATATTGTAACAAGTTCCGGAATTGCAGCCGGAGGCCAGAAAATATATGGCATTTTCTTCCATGCATTGGAATGAGCTTTGCCCATAAATGCCTGACCAATCATACCAATTCCTATTTTAGGTATATTATCTGCTGCTTTATCCTCAGCAGTCATTGCTACAAAACCAACTTTTTTATCTCTCATAATTTACCTCACTCTTAAGGAAATAGATAATATATATAATAAACCATTCAAATATTCATTCTGGAAAATTATTTAATCATTTTTCTGAAATCTTCTTCTGTTATCTGTCTTATTCCAAATCTTATTGCATCATCAAGCTTACTGCCGGCATCTGCCCCGACAACTATTGCTGAAGTATTTTTGCTGACGCTTGAAGCAACTTTGCCACCTGAATTTTCAATCAATGCTTTAGCTTCTTCCCTGGTAAAAGAATCAAGCTTACCTGTAAGAACAAAAGTTTTACCATAAAACTGTTCATTTATATTTAATGTTTTTTTGCCTGATTTAAAATTAACTCCCGCTTTTCGCAGTTTTTCAATAATTGCCCTGTTTTGAGGCTGCTTGAAAAATGTAACGACACTTTGGGCAATCCTTGGACCTATCTCAAAAATATTGCTTAGGTCTTCAAATCCTGCATTCATCAACTCATCAAGATCCTTAAAGTTATTTGAAAACACCTGTGCTATATGTTCGCCTACAAATCTTATTCCCATTGCAAACAGCAGTCTGGATAATGGCTGATTTTTACTTTTTTTGATAGCATTTAAAAGATTATTTGTAGATTTTTCTTTGAAATTCTCGAGGCCGAAAATGTCATCATATTTTAAATAATAAATATCAGAAGCATCTTTAATCAATTTTTTCTGCAGCAGTTTATCAACAATGGCAGGACCAAGACCTTCTATATCCATTCCTGATTTTGAGGCAAAATGCACTATGGCTTCATACTGAATTGCAGGACAGGCAAGTGAGGTACAGCGTCTTACTGCTTCGCCTTCCGGCCTTACTGCATCTGATCCACAGACCGGGCATTTATCTGACATTATAAAAGGCTTCTCACTGCCTGTTCTTTTTTCCTTTATGACTTTTATGATTTCAGGTATTACTTCTCCTGCCTTATGGATTAAAACCAGGTCTCCTATCCTTACATCCTTTTTTCTGATTTCATCCTCATTATGCAAAGTAGCATTTGATACTGTTGAACCTGAAACTACAACAGGCTCCAGGACTGCGACAGGAGTTAAAGCTCCTGTTCTGCCAACACTGACTTTTATATCAATGACTCTTGTGGTTTTTTCTTCAGGAGGAAACTTGAACGCAATAGCCCATCTTGGATTTCTGGTGGTTTGCCCTAATCTCTTCTGGTATTCAAGAGAGTCAACCTTTATTACAATTCCATCTGTTTCATAAGAAAGTTCTTTTCTTTTATCCTTCCAGTATTCACAAAAATTTTTTATTTCTTCAAATCCTGCTGCTTTTTTAATATTAGGATTAACTCTGAACCCGACCTCTTTAAGAAAATTTAATATTTCATAATGACTGTCAATATCAAGCTCTGCATTTGCAGCCATAGCATATATAAATACATTTAATTTTCTGCCGGCAGTTATCTTCGGATCTATTTGTCTGATTGAACCTGCAGCCGAATTTCTTGGATTTGCAAAAACAAATATGCCCTGCTGCAGCCTTTCCTCATTTATTCTCTTAAATTCCTCTTTGGACAGATAAGCTTCTCCTCTAACTTCAAGGATTGAAGGAATTTTATGATAATAACCTGAAATTAATCTTAAAGGTACTGTTTTTATGGTTTTAATATTTGAAGTTACATCCTCTCCAACTTCTCCGTCTCCTCTTGTAGCACCTCTTACCAGTTTTCCATTTTCATAAAGCAGTGAAACAGCCAGCCCGTCTATTTTAAGCTCACATACAAATTCAACTTCGTCTTCGCTTACATTCAAATCCCTGTAAACTCTGTTCAGAAAATCCTTAAGCTCGCTATAATCAAATGCATCCTGAAGGCTAAGCATTTTTTCTGAATGTACTACCGTCGGAAAACCGCCTTCAACCGGTGCCCCAATTCTTTGGGTTGGTGAGTCCGGTGTTATTACTTCAGGAAATCTGGTTTCAATATCAAATAAATTCCTGAGAAGATTGTCATATTCTGCATCGCTTATCAGGGGATTATTATTAATGTAGTAATAATAATTATTTTTGTTAATTTCATCTCTTAGCTCTTCAGCAATTCGTGAAGCATTATTCTTATTTATTTTTGAAGTATCAAAATTTAACAAATATTTTAGCTTTTCCTGAAAATTATTGCCGCCATTTTTTCCGGAATCGTTCTGACTGTTTTTTTCCATCATATTTATTTTATGATTAAATCTTTTAAATAATAATTGAGGTCATATTTATTATAAACACTCTCCAGTTCCTGCTGCGCTTTTAAATAAAGTTCATGGCTTATTTTGGTTTCCTCATTAATTTTATTTATATCAAACTTTGAGGTATCGTCAAGGCTGTAATATACACTTATAATATTCCATAATTTTATATCAGAATCCAAAAAGTTAATTTCATATTGATAAAAATCATTTAATACTTCCGGAATTGAAAGCAAGCTTAATTTGTTTTTATAATCCTGCATCAGCTTTATTCTTTCATCTGTTAACTCCTTAATTTCCTGTATTGAATTTACTTTGATGCTCAGTTTTTTTGTTAAATCTTCAACTTTTAAATAAAAGTCTTTTCTTATTATGAGATATTTATCGTTAAAATTTAAAATTTCTGCTGAAACCTTATTTCTTCTTGCAGTTTCCTCTTTAATTCTGTCTAATTCAGCCTGCTTCTCCCTTTCAATTTCAGCTTGAGCTTCTCTGATCATATTTTCCTTATTCTTTTCAGATTTAATCAGATAAGCATTAAAAGAAACAGTTATAAGAATCAGGATACATATAAGTATGACAGCAATGTTTGCAGATTTAGTATTGCCTGCTTTTCTTTTTTCATGCTTTTCAAGTATTTTTCTGTAAGCTTTTGAAACTTCATGTTCCCCGGCATTTAAATCTTTCGCATCTTCTTTTTTTTCAGAAATATCCTCGCTAATATCAGGATTGAAGTTATCACCTTTACTTTTTTTTATTTTGTCTTCCATTTAATTCTGCTCGTATAAAAGATAATAAATTTTTATTTTGTTTTAATTAATTTTTTATTTCAAATTCAAATCAAAAGGAAAAACTGCAATAAGCTCTGCAATTACTACCAGTCTTTCTTTTGCAGAGTATTCCGGATAACATGTTGTCAGCAGTAATTCTTTTTTGTTTGTCCCATTCAGTATCTCTACAAAAGTTGGCTTTACTACTTGAAAGCTTGTAACTTTATAAATATAATGGCTGCCATTTATAGCTTCGATGTAAATCAGATCACCTTTTTTAAGTTCATCTATCCTGTTAAAGGGTGCACCATAAGTTGTCCTGTGTCCGGAAATAGTGCATCTGCCTTCCTCGCCAGGTAATGGAGTTTCAGGAATATGGCCTGGACCTTTCTTTAAAGTCGGAACATCTGCTCCTTCATTTACGATCCATTCAACTTCTATCCTTGGTATTGTGATTCTTGCGGGAAAAATATCGCTGGCTAAATATTTTACTTGCTCATCTTTTTTATCAGCATTTATGGATGTAACTGAAGTTGTAGTGGAATTTTTATCCTGAAGCTGTTGTTCGTCTTTGCTTGATTGAGTTGTCGGTCCGTTATTTTGCTCTGACTTTGAAGTTTGAATTGTATCCGATGTACCTGATGTAGAAGAACTTTGGGTTTCTTCATTTTTATTGTTGAATTTATCCCTCATGGATTGCCAGTCGGCAAGGATACTGCCCTTTGTAATATAAGCAGGAATATCCGTTAACAAGGGATAGGCAATCAAAATAATGCCTCCGGCTAAAAAAAGTATTATAAAAGCTATTAATATGATCGAAGATTTACTTCTTCTTTTACGTTTTTCCTGCATATGTAAATTTATTTATTTTCTTAAATTTTATATATTGTTAAAACTATTTACAAAATAATTATAATATCAATTATTTTCCTTAATTAAAAAATTACTAAGATTATACTTAAAAATTACTGTAAAAAATACATTGGTTTTCGAATTGTTTTACAATAATTATTTATCTTCACTCTTATAAATAAAAAATTACAGGGAGAATTAATTATAAATCCTCCCTGTAGAATACAAGTCTGTATTAATTTTTAAAGAACATAAGACTAAATTATCTGCTTAACTGCCTTGCTGCTTTTTCTTCTTTTTGATAATAAGGTAACCACTATAAAGCCATACTCATTTCTAATAGATGCATTTTCTAACTGGCTAAACAATAAATTACTTTCAATACTGCCTAATTAACCTTTTTATGCCTTTCAATTCTCGAAAATACAGGAAGAAGTATAAGCATCATAATACCTGCAATTATAAAACCTATTCCGAATCTGAGTAAATTATCATTTACTCCGGTAAAAGGCATTTCCTGAATACCGGCTACTTCAATTTGTCCTTGTACTGCTTGTTCTCCTTGCTCCTCTTCAACTACTGTTGTAATTCCTAAAACCGTAGTGCTTGTTGCCGTTGTTGTTGTACCACCGCCACCGGTAGTAGTGGTTGTGCTGCCTGTATTCGTAAATGTAATAGAGCCATTTGGAACATCAGTAGTTATACCTACCTAACCATTAGCAGGATCGCTTGTTGCTGTAAATGCAATATTTGTTCCTGAACTTGATTCTGTAATTAAATAAGTGGCATCAAGGTCAAGGTCTGTAAATGTTTTGTTTCCGGTATTTCCGGGATAAGTTATAACAACTGCAGGACCACCATATTTCCAGGTTGAATCTCCAACTTTTGAAATGCTGAAGGTAAATACACCATCAGTCAGTCCGCCTGCAACATTTTTAGTAACTGTAATAGAACCAGTTCCAGGAGTAGTTGGGGTATTTTCAAAAGTTGCAGTATTTTCTGCTCCAGGACTAACTGCAGCTACAACTGCTACTCTGTTTGCAGTATTGGCAGTAAAGCCTGAAGTTGGTAGTTCTTCAACATAATAAGTTGTGCCTGCAGTTAAGCTTGCTGATGTAAATGTCGTTGTTCCTGAAGTACCGTTGGTAATGGTTATCGATAATGGTGCAGCATTAATAGGATCTCCTCCTGATGCTGCAGCATAAACATTAAAAGTAAAGGTACCTGTTGCAGGATTTCCTCCAAGTATTGATTTGTTGATTATGATTCCCGCATTTTCAGGAGTAGTGCCGCCATACCAAGTATGACTTACTCTTAATTCAGTCTTAAGACTACCATCATTATTATACTCGAGCCCATCGGTTACATTAGCAACCCAAGCTTGAGCATTTGGATTAGTATTAACAATATAGAAATGTATCGATGCTCCATTTTGTTCTTTTTTTGCCAGAGTATCACCAGAAAATAAAACCAAATCCGCATCAGTAGTTGCAATATTTAAAGTTGGAGATAGAACCAGGTGCCACATATATTGACCCGCATTTACTGTAACACCTGCAGGTGGAGCTTCATGACCAAATTCTGGATCATCCCATGCTAACCCTATATGCTGAGTTTTTAAGGTTACAGGTCCATCTTCTGTACCAGCAAAAAGTGTTCCAGGTATAAGCAGCAACATCCCCGAAATAACAAAAATAATTGATAAAATGTAAAAAAATCTTTTTAACACCTTTTTCATTTATTTACCCCCCAATTATTAAATTCATACATTATTAAATTAAAATCTATATAAATGAGCTTCTGAAAATAGAAAAACCGACTGCCCCATAAAATAGTTTTAGTCGGTTACGCTACTTGCTCCACTTTTTTCTAAGCGTCCATCTTTGAAAAAAGCTTCACAGCATCTAAAATCTTAATTTTTAATCTCTTTTTAAAGAACTTAATATTTCTTATGATTTAAAATAATTTAGTATGGTTTCATTATACTACCATATTTTTTAAAATGTAAATATTTTTTTATAAATTTTTAAGAAAATTTTTAAGTGATAATTAATAAACATTAATAGAATATTAATAATTTAAAGGATAATAATTCAGCAAATAAAATAAAAAGGAGTAAGTATTCTGAATTGGACGCCTGCATTTACTTACTCCAGCATTAATATTAGCACAATATTATTTTTTGTTTCAATATACTTTCAGACAATTTTTCTGATAAAAACAGAGATTATTTTGTTTGAATTTAAATTTTAAACCAGTTGTCATAAATTTTTGAATATGTTCCGTCATCTTTTAATTCTTTTAATATCTGGTTTATTTTATCTTTTAATTCACTGTCTTTCTTAAGTACAATGGAATATTTTATATTTGATTTTATTTTTTGTAAAAATATATAAGTATCAGGGTCTTCGGATAATATTTTTGCTCCAATTGGAATTGAAATTAAAATACCCTGAACTTCTCCTGATTTCAAAGCTTTAATAAGTGAATTCACATCGTCATATTTACTCATAGAATAACCGGACAAAATATCAGCGTTAAGGTTATTAATCTCGCTTTTCAGCCCACCTGCTTTTTTATTTATCAGATCTTCCCTTTTTTTTATATCGCTTGTTTTCAGGGAAAGTAATATAAATTCCAATGTATAATATGGATCTGAAAAATCTGCTAACTTTTCCTTATCCTTGTCATTAGTTACGCCTGAAATAATTATATCAATGCCAGGGTCATTTATCTTATCAAATATTTCATTCCATGATATCTGATTTATTTTTAACTGCCTGCCAAGCCTTCTGGCAATTTCATCTGCAATATCAACATCAAATCCTGATACTTTATCTTTAAGTAAAAAAGCAAAAGGCGGAAAAGTACTGTCAACACCGACATTCAATAAATTACTGGAAGAAGTAGTATCAGCTTTTAATGAATTCGGGTTATTTTCACCAACAGTATTTTCTTTTTTATTGCATCCTAAAATCAGAAATGTGGAAATTGTGGCAATTATAACAATTAAAGAAATTGAAATTTTTAAAACAGTAAATTTATGACTTTTAATTAAACTTTTTATATTTATATTTTTAATTTTACATCCTTTCTCTTAGAAACATTTAACATACCTTTATTGATCATATTTTATTCAATAAAACATCAAAGTATTTTCTTAAAAAAAATTATTCACTAGTGACAGTTTATTAAATTATTTCATCAGGTGATGGAAATGATACACTTGAAGCAAAATGGTCGCTAAAAGAAGGAAACACAGTCAGTTCGAGATAATTATCATTCTTTGCAATGTCTTCAGCAATTTTTCTTGAGGTTTTTGAAATTAAAGCCATTTTTGCACCAATACCGGCAGCATTTCCTACCTGGCTTATCTTCTTTAAGGAAACATTTGGAAACATCCCTATATTGATTACATTTTTAGGATCTATATAGGAACCAAATGCGCCTGCTATTATTATCCGGTCAATATCCTTAAAATCGATCCCGGCATTTTCAAGAAGTATCTCAATTCCGGTTCGCATTGCTCCCTTTGCAAGCTGGATTTCTACAATATCTTTCTGATTAATTGAAATTACTTCATCACATATATATAATGATTTTTTTAATTCTTCCATATATTCTTCTGAAGATTTATCTGTGTTTTTTACAAAATTATTTTTGCAGTCACTGGTGCTATTTATTCTTTTTTCATGAAACTGCGGTATTAAAATATATTGCAGATTTCCAAGATTATCCTTGCAAATACAGCCGTTTTCAAGAACAAACTTGCCGCGTTTATTTATTATCTTTGCTTTAAGAAGTTCTGCTATTGCATCAAGTATGCCTGAACCGCAAATTCCAACAGGTTCCTTATCATCTATTGTCTGAATTTTCGGGATGCAGGTCTTGGGATCTATTATCACTCTTTCAATAGCGCCTGGAGCTGCTCTCATGCCGTATCGTATATGAGCCCCCTCAAAAGCAGGGCCTGAGGCAGTTGAGACGCTGTAAAGTTTTCCGCGGCTGACAAGCGCTATTTCGGTATTTGTACCAATATCAATTCCTATGCAGTTTCCTTCCATATTATTTAAACCTGTTGCAAGTATCATTGCAATGTGATCGCTTCCAATAAAACCTGCCACCACGGGCATAAGGTAAATATAGCCTCCTGAAGCAATATTTATCCCCGCTTCTCTTGCTTTTAAATCAATACTGTCACTTATTAATGCAGGAAATGGCGACAATCCAA
>JAMDDL010000176.1 GCA_023488645.1 Actinomycetota bacterium
TAAATAAAAATCATGATTGGTATATGAATTACCAAAGTATATTGGACAATTATTCAAATGGTTATTATAAAGGGTTACAGGGGAAAACGAGGTTTATTCCGATGATTTGGGGAGAGAGTATTTTATTTTTTGTATTCAATTATTTGTTTACGAATTAATATTATTTGGTAATATTGTTTAAGCTGCCGCTTGAAGATATTTCCTGGTGAATTTCAGGTTTGCCCGTGTAATTAACCTGTCCGCTGCTGCTGATATTTACATTCAGCAGATCACTGACATTAACAGTAGCCGAACCGCTGCTGCTTACACGAACTGTACATTCTTTGCTCAAAAGATTTTCAGCCTCATAATTTCCCGAGCTGGAAACTTTAATATTCTGTTTTACGGCATCTCCCGAAATTTTTAATACAGCGCTGCTTGATAAATTAGCATTGAGTTCATTTGTATGAACAACAAGGTTTGCTCTGCCAGAGCTGCTTACATTAATATCGAGCTTATCTGTTGTTAATTCCTTGCAATTAGCGCTTGAACTGCTTGACACCTTTAAACCTTTTAAATCTTTTACAGTAACATAGCAATTAATCGGTTTAATTGAAAAGATTGAAAAGAAAATGCCAGGTGCTAATTTAATAACCAATTCTTTCCCGATTACAGATGTTTTTACCAACGGGATGATATTATCTTCAGCTTCAATCTTCAGTGATTCACTTCCGGTTTGTTCAATAATTAAGTTCATGCTTGAACCGATTGAAATACTGTCAAATCCTGATACATCTCTTTCTTCTGTGACAACTTTGCCAGAACCTGTTATTATACCTATATAGATACAGGACGTTGTAAAAATTGATAGTAAAATTATCATTACCGACAGGATTAATATTCCTATCAAATTTTTGAATTTTCCTGTTATATTTTTCCTGAACATTTCCACTCCCTTCTTTGATATTAACTTAAATATTATCTTAATCAGAAATATTTTTTATTCTTCCAGGTCCATTGTGTTCCGATTTAATATTTGGGCTGCCAATATAAAATACTTAAGATCAATTTTTTCATTTCCATTACCACTTTTTTTTAATTATATGGTCTTACCAGCATCACTTTGGCCAACCTTCCCTGCAACTTCCCAAGCGCTTTGGCCAGATGCATAGTGCCAAACAATAGTAAAATCCCACCGATAACAGTAAACGGCATCAACCAGACAGGAAAGTAATAACCTACACCGTATATGCTAAACAAAGGATAATTAAAAATTATTTGCACAACCGGTATAGATATCAGATAAAGAGAAGTTGCAATTAAGCTTACGAACACACTAAAATAGAAGTTACCGAGTGGTAGATAAATTATCATATAAATCAGTGCAAACCATGTATATTTATCCCTTACCAGGATTTTCAAACGGCCCCATAAATTTAGATTCCTGTTTGAGAAAAGCGGACGGCGCGGCATACGGATACCTACCAGAGCCTCAACAAGCTTACCCTCTAATAATGCCAGACCCCTTACCGAAAGCAGAAATAATCCGACAAAGGGGATTCCAATAACAAGAATCAGCAAGCCCAATGATAATGATAATCCAGTGATGGCCCATGTGAAATAAATTATCCCCAATGGCAGAGATAGTAAAAGATAAAGTAGTGCTCCCCAAGCTTTGGAATCAGCCATAATTCCAAAGAAACGCAAGTACCAACTACGCCTGTTATTACCCTGAGAAACTATTTGATTAGAAGTTCCGGCATCGATTTCTTTATAAGTTGAGGAACTGACTTCAATTTTCTTGTAAGGTGAAGTATGAACTTCTATTTCCTTATAAGCTGCTGCAACTTCGTCCGGTGTACCATATCCATCTATGATTTTTTCTATGACATCTGTCTCAGATATATTAGGATTTTTTTCCTGGATGCTTGTTAGAGTGTTATGTAAATACTCTTCCGCGTCAGCCAGGGCATCCTGTATAATTGCCCGATCACTACCTGCAAGAGCTTTTTTTAATTGGTGAAGATAATCTTTTTTATTATTAATCATTGATTTCCTTCCTTTAAATGGTTGTTCACAAATTCCTTGGTTTGAAACCAAATCCTGAGCCAATTCTCCAGAGTTTTTCTTCCTTGCTCAGTAATCTGATAATAACGCCTAGGCGGACCTGTTACGGAAGGCTCTACCTCGCTTTCCAAAAGACCGTTTTCTTCGAGAGACCTTAAGACCGGATATAGCGTCCCAAGCTTTATCATAGGTCCGTCTTTCCGGCTTTCTTCGATCACTTTGGCAATTTGGTAACCGTATAATGGTCCAGTTGATTTATTGAGAGTGCTCAATAGCAGTAACGCTCCAATACCGGCATTCAGCTCTTTTTGAAATTTTTTATCCATATCACTTATATATTCTAAATCCATTTCTAATCCTTAAAATCAATTAATTGCTTTGCCTTTTTAATAATTCAATATTCATTACTTCAGATTTATTCCAAATTTTTGTTATTATAAACTATTTACTATTATTAAGTTTATAATAGAGTATAGTTAATAATATATCAAGAGTTAATTTTGATTTTCCATAAAAAGAATAAAAGTTTATTTTTTAGTGATTTAAAGATTACCTGTATTGACTTTTCGCTACAATATAAAAATAAACAAGAGTGATGATTCCAAGATTGAAATTTTTGTAATTAATAAGGCTTGGCTGGGGATAGCGAACGAAGTTAGAACCATAATTGCAAGTTCAGATAAGATTATTATTATACCGAAACTGAGTTTTTAAGATTATTTATCCTACCAGGCTACTCACTATTTATTATATACCTATGGTAGTGAAATTTTAAACTAATATGGATGACCATCTAACGCATATAAAAAGCTTTATTTAACTGTAAACTTTTTATCTACAAACTCAATTACTGCCTTACCGGTGGATTTTGGAAAATTTTCAATCATTTCTCTGTAAGATTGATCAAGAACTTTAAATTTATCATACAATTTGATACCAAAACTATTTTTATTAAATAAGAAAAGATGAAGTACTTTTAATAGCATCCATGAAACCCAGGTACAGCTATTTGTATAAACACTGGCTAAATTTTCATTATAATGTGGAAAAATTGGAAGTCCTTTTTTTCCACTTATCCAATCACTATAGTAGTGGAAAAAATTTATTTTAGATTTATGGACTGCATTGTGCATATTTCTCTCAAAACCTTTTAATAATCTTTTAGATTCTAAAGACAAATTACTATCTGGACCAAAAAAATAAGTTTTAATCTTTGAATCTGTAGCTCTGGTATTCCATTAATACTTTAAACTTTTTTAATATTTTCAATATATTCTTTAATACCGAGTTTTTTAATTAATGCCGTGACTCTTTCAAAACAGTCTCTTTTTATTCTTTCTATTTCACTCTCATCTTCAATACCTAAAAAATTTACTAACCAGGTCGGACCAATAGAATTGATACTATTAAATTTAGCAAGAATCTTTCCCAATCCTTCCCTAACTAATTTATTATCACTAACGGGTTTAAAGATTTCTGCTATTGTATCTATACCGCCAGGATAATTTAAAATTGTAAAGTAGATGTCATAAGCATCTTTTTCTTTCATTCTTTCCCATAGAGCCATATCTTTCATAACAAGAAAAGGTACTATAGAAGCCACTTTGATATTTACTTCATTTTCTGCCCCATCAGGCATAATGCTTTTAACTAAAAGCGTAATATTGTGCTCAAATGCTAAATCACAGCCTCGTGCTTTCCTGGCATTTATTTCCTGTATTCTTTGTGTTCTATGAGACTTAGAGGTTCCACCATATTCTCTTGAAAGTAAATCTATCTCAATAAAATATGTCAAACCATCTTTAGTGTTTATTTTCCGATTAAAAATAAATGGTTGACTGCCTTGGATGTATCCTCTTTTCTTTAACAGCTCAAGAATTGATCTGTAAGATTCATCTGAAATTTTTTTAGAATCCAATGCCAAATCTATATCAATACTACCTATGTGATCTTTACCTTTCTTATCAAGAATAAAATAGGGAACCCAGCCACCTATCAATATTATGCTGTCTCTGTAACTTCCAAGAATTGTCATAACCTCGACAATTACTGACAAACAGATACTGACTTCTTTTTTTTCATAATTTGATTTTGTTACCAATTTTTACTAATCCTTTGCTCATATAAAAAATTAGCTGCCTCTTCGCCTCTTTCCTTATAGTTTATTAAATCCAGGTAAAGTTGAATATTGCTGACAACCTTAATACCATTAATTATTTGAAGATTGTAAAAAACTCCATCATCATAAGGTTCAAGTATCGAAACATTTGAACCTGAAGAAACTTCTTTAAAATTCAGATCTTTTGCAATTTTTTCTATATTATCAAGCATATATACAAATACTCTATTATATCTTAAAAATGGTGCAACCAAAGATGCACCTGATGTAAGAGTAAATGAATATTTGATTTTTTTTGCATTGCAGTAGTTTGTAATATTGCTTTCTATTGTTTTGGTATCATCAAGTGTGTAATAATTTTTAATATTGTTTTTGTTATAATTGTAATTTTTTGCCCACTCATATAAAAGTTTTTCCGGTTTAATAAGTTTAAATTTTTTCTGGCCATCAACTTTTAATTCCTCTATGAACTCCTCTTCAAGCAATTTATTTTTTACAAGAGAAGCCTGACCAAGACTTATGTCTGCCTCAGTTGAGAGGCCCTTTACAAACCAGGTCTTTTCTGGATTACACAATAAAACACGTAATGCTCTGCTTGATTTTGAATAAAAAAGTGTTTTCAATGGTCTTTTATTTGGAAATGGATTTGACTTTCCTTCAATACTTAAAAAAACATTATCAAAATTAAAGAAGCAGTTTCCAGCAGTGTCTATAAAACCTATATTATTTTCCTGGCATATTCTTCTTGTCTCATTAGATATAAATGTGGAAGCAAAAACTCCATAGTAATTAGTATTTTTAGATACTATTTCTTTTAACTGACTTATAGCCATTCTGGCATATCTTGGCTGTCCTGAAGTTTTTATTTCAAAGATCAATGTGTATTTAAAGCTATCATTTGTTTGCACTTTAATTGATAAATCAGATAATTGTTGCAGCATTCCAGAAACGGCATTTTCTTTTATTTTAAAAATTTTTATAAATCCAGTATTATTAAATGCTGTCAGTACGGCATTTTTTATTTGTTCTATTAATTCTTTTTCTGTTATCATAGTTTCATTATTTTATATAGTTTCAACGTTTGCTGAAATTATACCAAATACTGAAACATAATCAATATTTTTTGTGAAATAATTCTGATTTTTTTGCAAACTGGCTAATTTTTATGTCATATAATACTTATTATCCTGCTATTAGGAACTATTGACGAAATATTGTTCATATGGCCATGATATGCATACCTGAAAATGGCCAGCCATAGCGTACGATGTTAGAACCAGGATTTTAAGTTCAGATAAGATTATTTTTATACCAGAACTATGATTTGCGGGTAAAATGCTTTAATTATTTTACTTTTGAATAAAACAATAGCATAATATGATTATTAAAATTCTTAAAAATCTGAAAGCAAAAAAGTGAAGATATTAAATTATAAAATACTATTGAAAAAGGAACCTGAAGGCGGATATACAGTATTCGTCCCCTCTCTTCCTGGTTGTATTACTTATGGTGAAACAATTGATGAATCCATAATAAATGCAAAAGAAGCCATAGAATTATATATTGAGAGTTTAAAATCTCATGGTGAAGATATACCTACTGAAGAAAATATATTAGAGTATACTCTAACGGTAAGCGAGAATGCCTGATTTACCTATTTTAACATCAGCCAAGATTATCAAGATATTAAAATCAAAAGGATTTGTTCTGGACAGAACCAAAGGAAGTCATCATATTTATTACCAGCCTGAAACAAAAACAAGAGTTGCTGTTCCATTTCATAAAAGAGATTTACCTGTAGGTACTTGTATTGCAATTTTAAAAAATGCAGGTATAAATAAAGCGGAATTAAAAGAATTAATTTAAAGTCTGGTTGCCCACCATCTATTGAAATTTATATGACATACATACCGCATTATGACATACATACCTGAATATGGCTGGCCATAGCAAACGAAGTTAGAACCAGGATTGCAAACTCAGACAGAGATATTTTTATACCAGAATTAAGTTTTTAAGATTATACACCCTACCGTGTTACTCACTGTTTATTTAAATCCTATAAAATTATAATAAGTTCCATTCTTTTATGGCTATCTAATGTAGTGAAATTTCAAACCATTAAATAGAGGTTATCCTAACTTCCGCACCATTGATTAAATTTAAGATTAAATCCAGAAAATCATGGCATTACAGCTTCTCTAATATATAAGGAGTAAGATTTCTTTTAATACCCAGAAGGCTATATATCTTCCTTGCATCTTTTTTCATGCTGGATGGAAATGCGTATCTTATTTTTTTCTTTCTGTCATAAAATACTGACGTCTGAACATGCATAAGAAGTTCCCGTATGTCTTCAATGCTAATT
>JAMDDL010000038.1 GCA_023488645.1 Actinomycetota bacterium
AAAGCTCAAAAGAAGAATGTCAAAGTTTTTATCCTCGGCAAAGATATCGAATATCCCCTAAATTTTGAAAAAATAAGAAATATATTGATTAGTGAAATTAATGATAATTTAAAATCCGGCAATAAAAACAATGGGGTTAAGAATTTTATTAAGAGTATTTTTACTCTCAAGCAAAACAAAGAAGGCAAACATATCAAGGAAATATTAAATGGAAATAATACCAATAAAAATAATATAAATAGAAACAATACAGAGAAAATTGCAGGTAAAAATAAGAGGAAATTTCCTTATAAATCTTCCCCTACCTCTGTTTTAAAAAAAGCTCCAAAGGAAACTGACAAAAATAAACCGCTAAAAGAAAGTTTAAATACTGGTGAGTCATCAATAAATATCCTGAAAAATATCCCAAAAACTGATATTTTAGAGCAGAAAAATTCTTCAGAAAACATAATTACAGATAAGATAAATCAAAATCAAAACCAAAATATTGATGATAATGATAGTTTTTCCGATAAAGTTAAACCTGTTGATTACAAACCTAATAAGAATTCCAAAGATTACAAATCCACTCAAAATCCAAAATTTAATACAGGCAGAAAATTAAAAAATGTTGAATATCAGATTAAAACTATCAGGCAAAAAATCATTGCGGTAACAAAAGCTAAGGGTGGGGTTGGGGCAACAGTAATTTCAATATTTCTTGGTTTGATGTTTAAAGAATTAAAAACTCTTCTTATTGATTTAAATTTTAATGAAGGCGGAAGTGATTTTGGTTATTATCTTGATATTCCCAAAACTCCAAATCTGATGGTTTTTACTGAAGGATATGATAAAAATGCATTTTCAAATTCCGTTTACAATATCATTGATAATTTGGATATTATTCAATCTCCTCCAACATATATGCAGTCAAAAGAAATTGATTTGAAAGACATTTATAACTTAACAGATATCGCCAGAAAGAAATATGATCTTATTATTTTTGATCTTCCCAATTATATCAATGAATTTTATCTTGGTATTGTCGATCTGGCAGATTTACTGATAATGGTTTCCGACTGTACAACCGGCAGCATAGGAAGACTTTTAAACATAAACAGTAAGTATATTTATAATGAACTTGAAAAAATTCTAATAATCAATAAATATAACAAATTTAATTCACTTAAAATCAGCATTGATAGCCTGAAAGATTATTTCAATCTAAAAAATATTACCACTTTAAAGGAAATGGATATCCTTAACTGCAAATCGGATTTTAAATTATTTAATTTTAATAATATTGATGATTTCAGAAACTTATCCAATATTGCCACTGAAATTTTAACAAAATAAAAAGAAGGGAAAATGATTTATTCTTATAAAAAATATATTGTTCTTGCAGTTATAGGGTCACTGATAATAGGTATTGCAGTTTATTTATTTTTAAACAGTTATCTTGAAAAGGTAGGAGTTGTAGTTTTGCAAAAAAATATCTCAAAGGGAGAAATTATAAAGGAGGCAGATGTTACCACAAGTTATTTTCTTAAAAATTCTCTTCCTGAAGGATATTTAAAAGAAAAATCTGAAGCTGCAGGAAGAGAAATAAATACTGACAGATTTAAGGGTGATTATCTGACTGAAGAAATGTTTTCGAAAGAAAGTCAAGAAAACCTGTCCATGAACTTAAATCCTGATGAAGTTTTAATAAGTATAAATCTGGATCCGAAGGAAAAAATTGTTGAAGAGTTAAGCACCGGTAAAAAAATCTTGATGGTTTCTACTGAAAAAGATAAGGAAATGGAAGAATTATTTTACAAGGGAAATTTTAACGCAGGTAATAATCTGGTTGGTAAAACTTCAAATAATACAGAAATCAGCTCAGACATAGGCGATATTGATAATTTAACTGGGAGTGACTACTGCAGAAATTATCTTGAAACAAGAGTAATAAAAATATCTGAAAATGTGGGTTTAATTGATGGATATTTGGTGATGAATAATATTGAAATCCTTGCCATAAAAAATTTTCAAACAAAAAATACCAGTGTATTGACAAGTAATGAAAATACGGCAACTACTTTATATTTGAAATGCAGGATAATTGAATCCCCATATCTGGCAAGGTTAAGTTCCAGCGGAAAATATAAAATATTAATCGGTAAAAATCAGTATTAAAAACAAATTGTAAAGAATGAATTCAAATACCAGTTCAAACATGAAAGAGGTAAACTTGAATAAACTAAACACCCTTATAATGTCAATAGTCTCAAACAAGGGAGGCGTCGGCAAAACTTCTATTGCTATTAGTTTTGGTATATATTTTGCACTAAGACAAAATAAAAAAACGCTAATTGCTGAATTTGACAGCTCTCCCGGAGATTTTGGATCGCTTTTTGACATAAGCAATGATAATTCGCTGGATGTTGCAATTAAATTTCCGGACAGGTTTAAAAATTATGTAAAAAATATTTATAAAAATCTGGATGTTTTAAAAGGATTTTCCAACCCTGTAAATGCTGAATCTGTACAGGAAAAAGAAATTCAAGCCTTATTTCATTTTATATGTGAGTTATATGATGTAATCATAATTGATACTCAAACAGTATTAAACGGAACTGTTATTGATGCCTTAAAAATTTCTGACAACATTATACTTGTATCCGAATCTTCTATTGAAAGTATCTCAAGAATTTCTGAATTAATTTCAATTTTAAGCAACAAATTCATGATTAATAAAAATAAATTTCAATTAGTCGTCAATAAAAAGAAAATTTTTGATTTATTTAAGATAAAGGATATATCAAAAATACTGGATTTTCCTGTAAAAGGCTTTATATCTTTTGATAGAAGATTTAATAAAAATCTTGTTATTTTCAATAAAAATAATCTTATAAGATCAAGATTTAATATTGAAGTAGGCAAATTAATCAATAATTTTATTTCAAGCGGAGTTATAAATGAGTTTACAGGAAAGGCTTAATGAAAGCCGTATTTTAAATGCAAATGATGAAAATAAAATAGCCGGACTGATTAAAGAAAAGATTAAAAATGGAAAATACATATTTAATTCAGACTTTGACAGCAAAAGTGAATTTAAAGATAAGTTATTCATATTAATAAATAATGAACTGGAAAATTTATGTCCTTCGGTGAGATTTCTTATTGATGATGAATTTGTTGAAAAAATTTTATCGGATATATTCGGTCTTGGAATTCTTGAGAAATATCTGAATGACAGGGAAGTTACAGATATTTTTATTCAGGACACGGAAATGATAGTTATCAAAAATGGTTTAAAAAATTATCTGGGCAAGGTATTTGATTCAATTGACGATGTTTATCTTATCATTGACAGAATAAAAACGAATTCAAATAAAATAATTGATCAAAGAGTTCCGTTTTTAAATACAGATTTATATGATGGAAGCAGATGCTCCATAGTTATTCCGCCAATATCAGATAAAGTTTATATTTCGATAAGAATTTTTAATTGTCTTGATTTTAATCTCAAGGATTTATTAAAAATTGGAATGTTTGATGAAAAAACTTATTTAACTCTTATTGAATTAATTAATGATAAAAAAAATATCATTATTTCAGGTGCAATGGGATCAGGCAAGACTACACTTTTAAATACTCTCGCTAAATTAATTCCAAAAAATGAATTTATCAACATTATTCAGGATACACCCGAAATCAGGTTAAAGGAACATCCTTACGTCAGACTGCTGACTACGAGGCCAAAATCCAGAGAAATAGATAATGAAATAAGTCAGGATAAATTACTTTTTGAAACTTTAAGAATGAAAGCGGACAGGATAATTATTGGGGAAGTCAGAGATTCAATGGCAGCTTACCAGATGCTTCAAGCGCTAAATACGGGGCATAATGGAAGCTTCAGCACTATTCATGCTGACTCTTCACTTGACGCACTCTTAAGGCTTGAAACACTGGCACTGGAATATAAACCTAACTTAAACAGTAAGGTTATAAAGAAAATTATTTCAAGATCAATAGATACAGTTATTTTTCTGGAAAATGAAATGGATGCCAATTCAAATATTGTAAAAAGGAAAATTAAGGAAATAACCTTGCTGGACAAAGACTTAGATGAAAGAGGTGACTTCAAATTAAAATATCTCTGACAATTGCAATCTTCCTTTCATTCGGTTTTATCTATCTGTTTTTATTTTTAATTATTTTTTATTCTAGTAAGAGAAAAATCTTATTAAACAAATTAATAAGAAATGAAGAGCCAGCAGCAGAAAAAACAGGAAAGAAGAATTTATTTAAAAGGATTCACAACAGATATGAGACAGTAGGTATTCCGCTTTCATTTGAAGAATTCATGGTCGCAATTTTTATAACATTTTCAATTGAACTACTGGCATGTATTTATTTTTCCATACCAATTTTCATATTCATGCTTATATTTTTTACCAGTCTTCTTATTGTTTACATAGCTGTTAATATTTACTCTTCCTATATAAAGCAGAAAAAAGAAAATCAGCTTGAAACATTTTTAATAGATCTGACAGGAAATCTGTACACCAATCAAAATATTACTGTTGCAATAAGAAAATCACTTGAAAAGACACTTCCTCCACTAAAAAATGATTTACAAATTGTGCTTGCTGACTGCACCAAAGGACTTTTGATTAAGGATGCATTAAAAAATATGATAAACCGCAACAGGAGTAATTTAATTGAAACAATATTAATGGGAATAATTGCTGCAAGTGAAAAAGGAGCTGATTTAATTGCTTTTCTAAATTATCAGATTGAATATCTAAGGGATAAAAAATCACTTGATAATTATATAAAGATATTGAGCACAGGTCCAAAATATACATCTTATTTTATAATGATCATTCCTTTAATTTCCATATCTGTTGTTCTTCTTGTCAATAAAAATTTCATAAATTTTTATATGGAGGGTATTGGCTTAATAGTAATTATATACAGCACAGTCAGTTACATAATCGGATTTTTATTAATCAATAAAATTATTAATAATCTGAATAAAAGTGTGTCATCGGTATGAAAATAATTGAAATACTAATAGCAATTTTAACAACTTCATTTATTTTTATTGCCGTAATTAATTTCAGACGAAAGAACTTAGAATCATTATTATTTAATGAAGTATTTATAAAAAAATTAGGAGCAGTAAATAAAAATAAAATTTTAAGCAGCTTTGATATCAGGTTTTATCTTGATAATTTCAAAAACACCAGAATATCAGGCTTTAAAATTGACAGTTTGGAAAGACTCCTGATACTGAAAATATTCCTTAGTTTTGCTGCTTTTATTTTAATAAATCTAGCAGGTATAGTTTTTCAAAAAAATTTTATAATTATTTCACTGATTGGAGCTTTTATGTTTTTTTTACTGCCCTCTGAAATACTGAAGAGCAGATTAAACAGCATTAAAAATAAAGTACTGATTGAACTTCCAGATTTTATTGATGTTTTGTTTTCCTTAATAAATGCAGGGCTAAATCTTGATGAAGCTGTTAAATATTTTGTTGAGAATTATAAGGGAGAAATCAGAAATTTATTAAAGATTTTTAAAATCAAACAGTTTGAAGGATTCAGTAAAAAAGAAGCATATGAACATATTGGTAAACTTTCATTTTGTGAAGAATTTAACAGAGTTGTTAAAGTTTTGGCACAATCGGAGATAGTTGGAAATCCGATAAAAGATATACTGAGGGGTTTTTCTGTTGAGATAAGAAATAATCAGAAGGATCAACTGAAAATAAAAGCCGGAAGGCTGGAAAGCAATCTTATATTTATAATCTTTATATTTATTTTTATACCGATGCTGCTGATATTTCTGGTACCGGTTTTTCCTCAAATAAAATTATTATTTTAATTTTTAATATGAATATTAATTTTTTAAAAAAGCAAAAATGTATGGGGGTAAGGATGGAAAAGTTAAGAAAAATATTTACTGGCTTTTATTTTAGTCAGAAGGGTTCAACATTAATAGAAATTGCACTGTATATTGCTCTTGTAGTAATAGTGTGCATAGTTGTTGTAACAGCATTGGGAGATAAGCTACAGGGAGTTTTTCAGAAAATAGTAGACAGTTTATAAAATATTAAAAAAATACGACAAAAATTTAATTATTTTAAGAATAACCAAATGGCGAAAAGATTTTATGGAAATATTTATAGACAATAATAATAAATTAAGAGGCAACAAAGGAAGCGCACTGCTGGAATTTGCTCTTATTGCTCCAATCCTGTTTTTACTGTTTGCAGGAATAATCCAGTTTGGCTTTATAATGAACGCCAAAATTGTTGTTAACTCTGCTTCTTATGAAGGCGCAAGAGCAGCAACGCTGTCAGATGAACCTGAAGAAAGTGCAGCAACGGCTGTTTTAAATTATGCATCCTCGGCAATGCCGGGATGGGATTTTAGCGAGAGGCTGAAAATAGAAACCAGTACCACAGGTAATAATCCCGGAGATAATGTAATAGTTAAAGTAACTTACTATGTACCTAACTTCTTTAATAAACTGATTCCT
>JAMDDL010000074.1 GCA_023488645.1 Actinomycetota bacterium
AGTAGCAGTTATGGTAACAGAGCTATTTACTGCTGCCGGGTTAGGGACAGCAACTGCATTAGAGGTCACAGGACACTGGATGTCTTTTATGCCCTCTGTAGTCTGATTGTATTCTGTTGTTTTATTTGGCTACCGTTGATATTAACTTTAAAGGCACTGTTAATGTTGCAGAAGCATGTAAGAGAAAAGGCATCAGAAGATTTTCATTTGCCTCAACCGCAGCAGTTTACGGTTTTCATATTGATGGTCTTGCTGATGAAGAACATCCGACTAATCCTCAATCAGAATACGCTAAAAGCAGGGTTGATTGCGACAATGCATTAATGAAAATGGCAGATGATAAATTTTTTCCGGTAAGCTTCAGACAGGCTACTGTCATGGGTGCTTCTTCCAGATGGAGATATGACCTTGCAGTTAATACTCTTGTACGGGATGCTTATTTTAAAGGAGTTTTATATGTAGATGCCGGGGGTAGTGCATGGAGGCCATTTGTAGATATCAGCGATGTTGCTGATGCCCATATATTGGCAGTAACGTGCCCTGAAAATAAAATCAGGGGTGGCAGTATATTTAATCTTGTTTATGACAATTTTCAGATTCTTGATTTGGCACATAGGATAAAATATGTTTTAAAAGACAAAAAGCATATTGAAGTTGAAGTTGACTATACCAGAAAAGAAGCAAGAAGTTACAGGACAACTGGCGAAAAGCTGAAAAAAGTACTTGGTTTTATTCCTCAGGTTTCCATAGAAGAAACCGCTCTTGACATGTATTGCAAACTTGAAAAAGGCCTTTATAATGATTTCAATAATCCATATTACTACAATATGCAGTGGATGCTGCTATTGATGGATATGGAAAGAAGATTAAAAATTATCGGGAAGGTGCTGTAGCGGATTACAGTGCAGGAAACCAGAAACCGTCCGGTTTATGGTTTTATTAATGTAGTTGTGAAAATAAAGATTTTGGCGATAGTAAAGAATTAAGATATCAAATGAAAAAAGTGAAATTAAGATGAAAATATTATTCGTATATCCTGACATCAATATCAGAGGCGGAGCCTTAAGCTATCATTACGGACTTGGCTCGCTGTCTTCTGTATTAAAGAAAAATGGTCATCAGACCGCTCTGCAATATATGTATGGTTCTTATAATCCTAAACCTCTCATGCAAAAGATAGAAGAATTTAAGCCTGACATAATAGGTATAACAGCCGTAAGTTTCCAATATAAATTTATAAAGAGGATTTTAAAGGATATAAGCGGATATGGCATTTTTACTATTTGCGGAGGTCCCCATATTTCACTTTCTCAATATGAGCTTGAAAGAACTGAAAACCTGGATGCTATTTGTATTGGTGAGGGCGAATTTGCACTTTTAGAGCTTGTAAATGCTCTTGAAAAAAATGAAGACATCACACATATTCGAAATATCTGGGTTAAAAAAGATGGTAAAATATTCTCTAACCCATGCAGACCTTTTATTGAAGATATCGATAAGCTTCCCTTTGTTGACAGGGAGCTTATCGATTTCCAGGAAATTATATATTCAGATTACGACAGAGCAGAATTCATGGCTTCAAGAGGATGTCCTTACAGCTGTACTTATTGCTCAAACGTCGGATTGAGAAAAATATCAGAAGGGAAATACGTGAGGTTTCGAAGTGTAGAAAGCATAATTGCAGAAATTAAGGATGTAATTACAAGGTATAAGGTAAAATCAATATATTTAAATGATGATGTTTTCACTATTAACAAGGAATATGTTGCAGCATTCTGTAAAATGTACAAAGAAGAAATCGGATATCCCTTTGAGATAAACACCAGGGTTGAAAACCTCACATTCGGAATGCTGCAGATGTTAAAGGATGCAGGCTGCTACAGAATAGCCATGGGGCTTGAACAGGGTGATGAAAAATTCAGAAAAGAAATTTTAAACAGGCCTATGAGTAATAGCAAAATAGAAGAGGCTTTTATTATGGCAAAAAAAGTTGGGCTTATGACTAAAACCTTTAATATTGTGGGATTTCCTTTTGAAACGGCTGATATTCATATGGGAACCGTAAATCTTAACAGAAAAATCCAGCCTTCGAGTGCTGTTATTTATGTTTATGAGCCTTATCCTGGTACTCCATTATATGACATGTGTATTGAAAATAATTTTATTGAAAAAGAAAGAGAAAACGAGGAATTTATCTCAAGAACTGATACTATTCTTAAACTTCCGATGTTTCCAAGAGAAGATATCATAAAATGCTACAAAAGATTTTCGTGGAGAATTTATAGAGGCAAATCATTTAAAAGGGCTTTTCTTTTTAAACTGTATTATTCAAAATACGGAGAGATTCTTATAAAACTCATGGCTCCTTTTAAAAAGAAAATACAGAAGTTTGCAGTTAAATAACCAATATTTGCTGTTTAATTTAATTGGTTTATAAAAGTCAGGAATAGCTTTATTGATGTTAAAACTTACTTTTGAAAAGGAACTTACTGAAAATAGATTTACCTGGTAATTATTTAAGGCCTTATAATTAAATACCTGGCAGGCAGGAGAAAATTAAACAAGCCTGTCTTTTTCTTTTTTAGCAATCAGCGGCCTGATTGCATAAACTAAACCACCGATTACTCCCATAATCAGGGACATGGCAAGCAGAAGTAATGAACACATTACTGCTTTTGCATTCTGGGTCTCGAGTGATACCATTAAAAATACGAGAGAACCTTCTCTGACCCCAATTCCGCCAAGTGATATGGGAAGCATGGATATTATGGAAACCACCGGGACAATGAAGATAAATGCAGTTAAATCAAGACTTATCCCAAGTGCTCTGGATGCCAGCCAGTAGTTTATTACAACAGCAAGTTGCAGTGTCAAGCTGTAAAACAATACTTTAATAATAGTCAATTTATATTTTTTGAAAGATAAAAAAGTGTTATAGACATTTTTTAATTTTTCAAACAGCTTGCTGAGAAATTTTATTTTTTTTGCAAGTTTTTTAAGTCCGAATTTATTAGGATTTAAGATTAAAAAAAAGATGATAATGCTTAGTGCCAAAAAAATTACTATTGGAACTATTATTGATTTACCACCTATTGCAGTAAATCCCAAGAATAAGGCTGCAGCCGCAAACATCGCAGAAGCTATTATACCTGAGAGTCTTTCAACTACGAGAACTGAAACCGAAGAGCTCATGGGCAGTCCTGTTTTTTTTGTTACATCATAAGCTCTGTAAACATCTCCGCCTATACTTGTCGGCAGGAAGTTATTGAAAAATACACCTATTAATGTAGATGAAGCAAGTGATAAAATTGAAAGTCTGATACCCTGGGTTTTAAGTAGTGTCTGCCATCTGTATGCAGTTATCCAGATTCCGTAAACAATGGTTGAAAATGATAATAAAGCCAAGGTTATGTCTATTTCTTTTAATGTGACTGAAATGGTTTTAAAATCTTTAAACTGCGAGGATATTAGATATATTATCAAACCAACGCTGATAGCTATCCTTAATGTTGTATTTATTATTTTTTTGTATCTAAGGTAAA
Organism: Actinomycetota bacterium; assembly: GCA_023488645.1. Classification (GTDB taxonomy): domain Bacteria; phylum Actinomycetota; class Humimicrobiia; order Humimicrobiales; family Humimicrobiaceae; genus JAMDDL01. The sequence goes on from JAMDDL010000074.1 coordinate 3,543, forward strand.
AATCTCTGACTTTTTTAAGAATGTTTTTCATTCCTGCCGTACTTTTCATTTCTGGAAATTAAATCATAATAAATGGGGATAAAGTTTGAAAAAGTGTTATCCCATGTAAACTTTTCCAGAACTCTTTGTCTTGACAATTGTCCTATTGTTTTTGCAATATTTTCATTTTCGAGTAAATAAACAAGTTTCTCAATGAAGGAGTCTGTATTGCCATATTCAGCATAAATTCCGGTTTCACCCATAATCTCCCGATTGGTGTCTGTATCAAAAGCTATGCAGGGAAGACCTACGGCCATATATCCGAAAAGTTTGCCGTTTGCTTCGGTTTTCGAAAGCTTCAGCGATACTCCTATATCTCCCAAATTTAAATATTTTGGTGCATCCTCATGCGGAATCTTGCCTGTAAACGTTATATATTTATTTACTCCAAATTCTTCTGCCATATTTGAATAATATTCAATATCGGGGAAACCTACAATTAAGAAGTGCACATTCTTATATCTTTTTATAACCTCAGGTACTGACCTAATCAGCAAATCAATTCCCTGATACTTTGACAGCACCCCAAGATATATTACTATTTTTCTGTCTTCTGGCAGGTTTAATTTTGCCCTTATATCCGCAGTATTATAACCAGGATGAAAATCATCGGTATTTGTTCCCTCAACAAAACTTACAACTTTTTGAGGATTTACCGGAAAGTTCTTTATAAAGTAGTCTTTTGCCTGAATTGAGCTGAATATTATTATTTGAGGCCATTTATTTACCATATTTTCAAGCCATCGGTTAAATTTAAATGAGAGACTTTCCTTTTTTACAAATCCATGGTCAAGCATCTCACCGGTCATACTACCTTGGTAATCGGCCACGAGCGGTTTTCTTATAAAAAATTGAACAAATCTGCCGACAAAAACTCCTTCATGAAGATGGGCATGTATAATATCGGGCTTAAGCCTGACAGCAGCCCCAAGTGCTTTAAAGCATAAAAGAATATCGAGATAATATTTATGAAAGGATGGTCCTGCATCAAGCTTTTTATACCACGGGATATTAATCATTCTTTCAATTTCAAAGCCGGCAATATCTCTTCCGATATGATATGTAACAAGAACGACCTTTATTCCTCTTTTAGTTAAAGATTTTAATTCTTCAAGTATTTTTACATGGCATCCTCTGTCAGCAAAAAAAGGTGTTGGTGCTATCATTAAAATCTTTAAAAGTTTTTGTCTTTCAGAAAAATTGATTGTTTCCAATATTTAATCTTTTCTCAGGCTGTCTTTTAGAAATATTTTGAGATATTCTCTGGGAATTCCTATAAATGTTTTCCTCCAGCACCTGTCACAGTTAATACAGGGACTCAAATTGTCTATTTTTTTATTCCCGAAGCTTCTTCGGATGTCCTGCATGGTTTTATTATTAAAAATTACTTTTATAGAATCCTCATTAGCATCTCCAACCGGCAGTTCGCCATAAAAATCCTGCGGGCAAAGATGAACTTTGCCGTCATAAAAAATTGTAAGTGCATACCATGGAAATGTGCAAGACATGAATTTTGCTTTTTTCCTGTCTGTTTTTGCAACACCCTTAATATTAAGAAGCCCGCCCCAGTTATGAGGAGTTCTTATTACAAGCTTATCAAGAGGAAGGTTTTCAAAGTTTTTAATGAACTCTTCTTTTTGAATCTGAAACTCTCTTTGGGAAATTCCCTCGTCAAATTCCATAACCTGTAAGCTTGTAAAAGGAGTTCTGGAATTTAATTCTTTTTTTATTTTTAAAAAACCAATAATATTACTTAAAGTATTTTCATACATAGCGCCAACCCTGTTTTTTTCATAAGTCGTCCTGGTATAACCGTCAAATGAAAACGAAATCAGGTTTAAGCCTGAAGTAATCAGTTTCCTTGAAAGCTCCGGAGTAAGAAGTACGCCATTTGTATGAATGCGGGTTTTTATATTGTTTTTACCGGCGTACTTAATCATTTCAACAATTTGAGGATGAATCAGAGGTTCTCCTCTGTGAAAAAGGTTGACATCAAATACGTAATCCTTAACTTCATCAATAATCTTCTTATAAAGTTTAAAATCCATGTCTCCCTTCATATTGACAGGCATTTCTTTGTTGACACAAAGCCTGCACTTTAAGTTGCACCTGGATGACGTTTCCACCCAAAGCCTTATTGGAAGGTAGCTTACTTTTTGTCTCTTAAAGATATAAGTAAAATATATTAAAAAAAGTCTTAACAGGTATTTAATTTTTTTCATTTCTAATTCTTTAAGAGTCTGTCAGTTTAAATATTAATTTTAAAATTACCTAAAAAAATTCTTATAGTCTGCTTTTTATAACCCTTGCTGGGATTCCTACCGCTATGGAAAATGAGGGTATATCTGTATTTACAACAGCAGAAGCTCCGATTATCACATCATTTCCGATATTGACACCATCAAAAACAGTAGATTTCACACCAAACCAGCAGTTTTCACCAACATTTATTCCCTGGCTTCTTCCTCTCTGCTCAATAACAGGTTTATCCGTAACGTTATAGGTATGATCTCCCGCCACAAAATAAACATAAGCAGCAATCAAAGTATTTTTCCCGATATTTAAGTCATTTGCACTGCAAAGTTCACAATTAAATCCGATATTGGTATTTTCATCTAAGGTAATATTACCATCTTTGCAGCTTAATATGGTATTACGTCCGATAAATACGCCATCTTTTATCTCAATACCCTTGTTTTCTGTTCCTTTAGCATCAAGCACGCAGTTGTCATCAATTACAACGTTGTTGCCTATTACTATTTTGTTTGGATGCCTGACAGTAATATTTCTTCCAAAACTTACACCTTTTCCAACTTTTTTAAATAAAAACCGGTAAAAAACGCCTCTTAAGAATATACCAAATGCACCAGGACAGTCAGAAAAAGTACAGGTCAGAAATTCATAC
>JAMDDL010000063.1 GCA_023488645.1 Actinomycetota bacterium
AAAATATTAAAATGGACGTTGAAAAATTCACAGAAATTAACTGATGAGCAGGAGTTATATTTAAGAACTCTAATGATAAAACTTGAAGAAGGTTCAATTCCAAAACAAACAGTTAAAGAAACCTTGAGTGCATTAGGTAAACTGAATAAGGACCTATCAAATCCTTTAAAGATTCTTGCAACATTACAGACAAATATACCTGAAAGATTTCTTGATGAACATTTTGCATCCAACCAGATAACTACATTTGGCAAAAGAGAGGTTATCTTATCACTATATCTGACGGAAAAATAAAAATGAACAAAGAACAGGCTCAAAGAATAATAAAGGATACATTTGAAAAGAAATTTGAGAAATCAAGGTTTATTCAATTTATAATTGAGCTTCTTAACCTGAAATCTTTAACAGTCAGCGATTCAACTGTAGTTTTTAATACAAATCAAATTCCAAATACCTATAAGCCTTTTATAAATTCATTTGAAAAAATAGCAGACTACAAATCCGGCGAGAACAAACTAGATGTTCTTATTATTAAGTTAAATAGAGAAACCTCAATAGAGCGGGCAAGAACCATGCAGAGAAACTTCATTGCATGGTATTTAAAAGGTGACTGTGATGGCGAGCCAAAGGATGCTGCGCTTGCTGCATTTGTTTCACCAGATGAAAAGGACTGGCGATTTTCACTTATTAAAATGGACTATTCACTGTCAGAGGATAAAAAAGGAAGAGTTAAAATTAGTGAAGAATTTACCCCGGCAAAGAGATGGTCATTTTTAGTAGGTTCAAACGAAAAAAGTCATACTGCTCAAAGTCAGCTCGTCTCGATTCTTGCAGAGGATGAGAAAAATCCAACACTTGCTCAGCTTGAAGAAGCATTCAATGTTGAGAGGGTTACTAAAGAATTTTTTGAGAAATACCGTGAGCTTTTCTTCTGGATAAAAGAGACTCTTGATGAAATCTTGTCTAAAGACAGCAAAATAAAAGCAGATTTTGAATCTAAGAATATAAATACTGTAGATTTTTCCAAAAAACTTTTAGGTCAAATTGTATTTTTATACTTCCTTCAGAAAAAAGGATGGTTTGGAGTAGCAAGAGATGGAGATTGGGGAACAGGACCTAAAAATTTCTTAAGGGAGTTATTTGAAGGAAAACATGGAAAATATAATAATTTTTATAATGATATTTTAGAACCACTATTTTATGAAGCATTAAGAAATGATAGAAGTTATGATGATGATTACTACAGATTATTTAACTGCAAAATTCCGTTTTTAAATGGTGGATTATTTGACCCTATAGGCAATTATGACTGGGTTCATACAGATATAAATTTACCAAATGAGTTATTTTCAAATCAGTATAAAACAAAGGAAGGAGGTATAGGAACAGGCATCCTTGATGTTTTTGACAGATATAATTTTACAGTAAAAGAAGATGAGCCTCTTGAAAAAGAAGTTGCAGTAGATCCTGAAATGCTCGGTAAAGTTTTTGAAAATCTTCTTGAAGTAAAGGATAGAAAATCCAAAGGAACATATTATACTCCTCGTGAGATTGTCCATTATATGTGCGAGCAAAGCCTGATAAACTACCTTAATACTGAAATGGAAGGAAAAGTATCCAAAGATGATATTGAGAAACTTATTAAATACGGAGAACAATTTGGAGAGAATGGCAATGATTTTACAGATAGTTCAAAAGATATTTCGAAAAGCATTATTCAGAATGCTAAATTAATTGATGAAAAACTTGCTGATATAAAAGTATGCGATCCTGCAGTCGGAAGTGGAGCTTTTCTTGTTGGAATGATGGGAGAAATAGTTAGAACCAGAAATGTTTTATCAAATTATATTAATGATTCTAATAGAACTATTTATAACCTAAAAAGAGAATGTATTGAAAATTCTTTATACGGTGTCGATATAGATTCTGGTGCTGTTGAAATAGCAAAACTTCGGCTGTGGTTATCTCTTGTTGTGGACGAAGAAGATATCAAACAAATAAAACCTTTGCCGAACTTAGATTATAAGATTGTATATGGCAATTCCCTAATGAGTATTGAGAAAAATCTGTTTAATCATGAATTATTTAATCAGCTTGAAAGCTTAAAGAAACTTTATTTTGATGAAATAAATCCTAATAAGAAACAGGAGCTCAAAGATCAAATTAATAAATTAATAAATGAAATTTCAAATGGAAAAGAAGATTTCGATTTTGAAATATATTTCTCAGAAGTATTCCAGCGGAAAGGTGGTTTTGATGTAGTTATTGCTAATCCACCATATGGTATAAAGTTAATTAAAGACAATAAGACATCATTAGAGATTAAATTCATAGAATGGCTTTCATCTAATAAGAACTCTGCTATTTATTTTATATATTTAGCGGATAGTATTTCTCAAAAGAAAGGTGTTAACTCTTTTATAGTTCCAAAATCGTTATGCTATTCATTGGGATGGAATAATTGTGCACGTTTTTTAATTAATGATTTAAAAAATTTAATAGATGGTGGCAAAGCATTTCAATTTGTTAAATTGGAACAGGTAATATTTATAAAACAAAAATTAACAGACCAAAAATTTTATATAACTGGTCAATATAACAATAGTGGGATACAGGAATTTGAAAAAATAAATAAAGATGTATTTAATGATCATAAAGTTCTTATTTCAGGTATACGTTATTGTGAAATTAAACTTATAAAAAAAATTATAAACTCATTTTACAAAAAATGGGGAGATTATGTTTCAATAGAAAGAGGACTTAATTGGCAGAGCAAAGTTAAAAAATTTCCCGGAAATACACCGATTTATCGAGGTTCGCAACTTAGACCTTATTTTATTAATAAAGCTACAGATTTTATTGATATTACTAAATTTAATAGAAATGAGTATGAATATTTATTAAAACCAAAAATACTAAATCAGTTAGCAATCGCTCATGTTCAAAATCCTTATCCTCATTTTTATTTACAAGCAGCTTTAGATACTAATAATAAATTAGTCTTTGAAACAATATCTTGTACTTTTTTAAAAAATACTAACGTAAATATTAAATTTTTACTAGCCATAAACAACTCGAAATTGTTTGCATGGTTATTATACAAATTTATTTATTGTAATGCAGTTAGAAGTACACGTTATGATAAACAATATATTGAAAAAATTCCCGTTCCAGATTTTGATAATATTAATCAAGATAAGTATGTTAAACTTGTAGATGAAATCCTCTCTATAATTGGAGACAATTTTTATAATACAAATAAAGTATTTTTACAAATTGAAATTCAAAAGTATATGAAACAAATTGATCAATTTGTTTATGAGCTCTACAACTTAAATGATGAAGAAATAAAAATTGTAGAAGGAAAATAAATATAAGGGAGTATCATATAATGCAAACTTTAGTAAATAATAGGATAAAATATGATTTAATCTTTCCCAGTAGTGGGATTAAAATGTTTTGTAATAAAAAAGAAGCATTATTTCGATTAAAATATCAAAATTTCATAGCAAAATTAAAGGGTCATAGTGAATTGAATAACTTAAAAAACTGGTTTGTTTGTAACGATATAAATAATATTCAAAGCCAATTGTTTATTTACTTTGATTTTGAATCTTTAAATCTAGAAAGTGAATTTATTATTGAATTAAATGAAAAATATTTTTCCAATTTCAAAAAATGGTATATTAAAAAAACATTGATAACCCATTTTATTAGTAGAGACTTTTTTGTTTCGCCTTATCCAATTGGAATTGATTTAAGTATCTACTATAAACAAGGTAATGAGTTTAACAATGAGTGGGATGAATATACAAGATATGATTTTATAATCAAAAAAAATAGAGATGAAATCATATTTAATAAAACTAGTGATAATGTTTTAATAAGCAAGGATTTAAAAACTAAATTTTCTTTTCAGGGAATAGATTTTAATGAGCTGAAAGCAATAGAGCCTCAATCTAAATTTATAAAAACAGTAAAATACATAGATCAAATAAAAGAATCAAATGAAGGATTAAGAGTTATTGCTAATAATTATATTAAAAGAAAAATTAAAGCATTCACTACACCATATAAGTTATCTTACAGAGATTTATATAAAGATTTAAAAAAATTTTATTCAGAATATCTTTTAAATTTAAATACTAATATTTTTCGGATACAAGGAGGGGGTTTTAATTATATCCCTAATACAGATTTAAATAGTGTTTATACAAATTATAATCAGATGATTTTCAAAAACGAAATGACTGATATTAATGCTGCAACAGGAATGCGAGATTATGGACCCTTTAAGTCATCACCAATTGCTAAAGATGTTCAATTTATTTTCATTTATGAAAATTCAGATGATGCTAATAAATTAAATAAGTATTTGAAATATGGGTTAAAACATTTTCCTGGATTGCAGACTTACGTGAACATCTCGCCTACTTTAGCTAATTTTCATTTAAGATATAACAATCAATCATTAAAGCATGAGATTAATAGATTTTTAAAAGAAAAACTAACTAATAATGTTTCTAAAAATGCTAATTATTTTGTTATTTTAATTGGACCATTTAAAAAAGACAATCTGGAATGTGATTTTAATGAGACAGGTTATTATTATATAAAAAAGGAATTGTTGAAAAAAGGCATTTCATCGCAATTTATTTATTATAAAAGTTTACGTTCTGAAAATTTCCATTTTTTTTTACCCAATATAGCAATAGCAATTTTAGCAAAATTAGGAGGCATTCCATGGAAATTAAAAGAAAATAATTATAAAGAATTAATTATTGGTTTTAATGCAGCGAAAGAAAAAAAAAGTGGGCAATATATTGGAAGTGCCGTATTTTTCGATAATCAAGGTTATTTGAAAAAAGTAAATAGTTTTGAAAGTGGTAACTTAGAAGAAATAGTAAATCATTTGAAGGAAGTCATAGAGTTATTTAGGCAAAATAATCCTAGTGAAGAATTAAAAAGAATAATAATACATACTTTTAAACCTTATGGAAAAAAGGAAGAAAGGATAGAAAGTCTACTCTTTAGTAAATTAAGGTTAGATATACCAATTATATATATTGAAATTAATGATACTAAAACCACGACAGAAATTTGTTTTGATGAAGCTTATGGCTATGGTATACCAATAAGTGGGACTTATGTTAAAACAGGTATGAATGAATTTCTTCTTTTTAATAATAACCGTTATAAAGATAAACCAGAACGAATGGTCCCGGAAGAATGGCCTATAAAATTAAGAATTTATAGTAGGGCATCTGTAAAGGTTGATGAGAAACAATTAATAAGTCAGGTTTATGAATTTTCACGTTTATATTGGAAAAGTTTAAAACAAAAAAGTCAGCCAGTTACTACAATTTATTCAAAACTAATTGCTTATTATAGATTGAATTTTGAAGAATCTATACCATATAATAATATAACTCAAGAAACACCATGGTTTTTATGATGACGATTAAAGAAATAATTGACAAATGTTTATTTGTTATTGGGGCTGGTTTCTCTAAAAAATCTGGTTGCAAAACTTCATCAGAAATGTTAGTAGATTTAAAAAATCTTATTCAGGATAAAAGCAATAATATATTTAATGAAATAGAAAGAGAAACACTTAATTTTCTATTGTCTTGTCTTGCTTACCACTGCGAATGGCGTTCACTGCAAAGTAATGGAAAATTTAAATTTTATGCAAACATAGAGGAATTAATTTTTTTAATGAGAAGAATTAGAGATAGAGAAGAGTTTCTTCCTTATCCCATAACTGGTAGTTGGGCAGATAAATTGGTTCAATTAGAAACATCTTTCAAAACAAATGATAAAAAAAATAATATTAGTAATTTATTTTCTTCGATTGAATTAAAAATAAAGAATGAATTATTAAAAGAATGGTTAAAATTTAGTGAGAGTAATATTTCCTACCTTATGCCATTAAAAAAATTTTTCCAGAGTTATCCTGATCAAGAATTTTGTATGGAGATCTTTTCGTTGAATTATGATCAAATCATAGAAAATTATTTCAAAGAAACAGGTATTTGGTCGGGGTTTTCAAATGGTAAATGGGTTGGTTTAGAATCTTCACCAGAAGAAAAGATAGAAAGAAGACGTATTAATTTATATAAAATACATGGTTCTATAAATTGGTTAAGGGATATAGCAGGAGATATATTTGAAGAGGAGAAATTCGAGATTAATAATTTCGATATAGACGGTATTCAAAAACCTTTTATTATTTTTGGTCAAGGTATTAAAACTTTTTCTGTAGAGCCTTTTTTTAGCTTAATTTATCATTTTAGAAAACTTATAAAGAAAAGAGATTATATTTTTATTATTGGTTATAGCTTTTTTGATCCTTATATAAATAATTTATTAATTTCAGAGACTATTGGTTCAAATAAAAAAATTATAATAGTAAACAAAAATTTTGGACCTGAAGAAATACAGGATAAAAATGTGCTTAACAAATATAATAAATCTAAAAATAAATTTGGTGAATGCCAATATAAGAATTATAAAGAAATCTTAGCTGATTATATTAAAGAAATTCAGATAAATTCTTTCTATTCTGAATTACCTGAATTTAATATTAATTATGTTAAAGCGGATAGTTTATTCTATATTAACACAGATATAGAAAGTTTTATACCAAAATATTTTTCAAATAATGGAATAATATTAAGAAAATTAATTGAGCAATTTGAAAAAGAACGGGTAAAAATTGAAAAACCCTTCAACTAAATTTAATGAAGGTAAAACTTATGCTAGGAGATAAAAATATATGGGATATAAGTAATAGACCATCTACAAAAACAAAACTTGAAATATTAGAAAAAGGTTTAGGCCTAACTTTGTTTGGGGGAAAAGAATTTTATAAAAAAGGAATTCTAACAGTTACTCCAAATCTTCAAACAATAAAAAGAAAATCTTTACTTTATAAAACAAAAGTTGAATATGGTAATTGGACAATTAATCATTTTATTGGTTGTAAGCATGGGTGTAAATTTCCATGTTATGCAATGATGATGGTAAGGAAATTTGGTTGGGTTAAAGACTATGAAGATTGGAGGAAACCAAGAATAGTCGATAATGCATTAGAACTTCTTGAGATAGAAATTCCTAAATATAAAAGTAAAATAGATTTTGTCCACCTTTGCTTTATGAGTGACCCCTTTATGTATGATTTCGATAATAGATGCTTAATAAAAGAAATAAAAGAACTAACATTAAAGATAATCCAAATGTTAAATCAAAATGGAATAAGAGTAACAACATTAACAAAAGGTATTTATCCAGATGAGATTATAAATGAAGAAAAATTCCTGCAAAGTAATGAATATGGAATCACTTTAGTTTCTTTAAATGATGATTTTAAAAAAAATTTTGAACCATTTTCAGCACCATATGAATTAAGAATCGATTCATTAAAAAAACTTGCTAATGAGGGATTAAATACATGGGTAAGTTTGGAACCTTACCCTACTCCTGATTTAGATGAAAAAGCACAAAATATTGAAAGTGTCCTTGATAATATATCATTTGTAAAGAAGATAATATTTGGAAAATTAAATTATAGGCGATTATCTAATTATAATGGTAAGAACCATTCCCTTTGGAAAAATAATGATGATTTTTATAAAGAAATAGCTGAAAAAGTTATAAATTTTTGTTATAGAAACAATATTAAGTATCATATTAAAATCGGCACACCATTAAGTAATAGCAATACAATAAATATTTTTAAAGGTTAATAAAGATAAATTTTTATAGTATTATTTATCATGATTTCGTTGCACACTATGAAAAACTAAAAAGTTGATATTTTCAATAAAACTAACAATAAAACTAACAATAATTCATGACAACCAAATTTTATAAACCATTTTAAATCAAGGAGTAAAAGTTTAAACATGGATAATAATACAAAATATACCGTTACTCATTATTCAATTGATACCATTTTATCATGGGTAAAATCTGATGAGATTGCCATTCCTGAAATTCAAAGACCATTTGTCTGGGATTCAACTAAAGTTAGAGACCTGATTGATTCTTTATATAGAGGCTATCCAATTGGATATTTGATATTTACCTTTTTGAAGTTTTAGATAAGCTTTCAAAAATTACTGAAAGACAAATTGGAATCATTGAATTAGACCATGATTTAGACATTGAGACTGTGACTGAAATTTTTATAAGAATAAACTCAAAAGGGGTTGTTTTAAGTCAGGCTGATTTTGCGATGTCAAAAATAGCTGTAGATAAAAAATATGGTGGAGAGACTTTAAGAAAATGTATTGATTATTTTTGTCATTTATCAGTATCACCTGATTTTTATTCACGGTTAAAAGAACTTGATAGTGAATTCACTAAAACAATTTATTTTAACAAGATATCCTGGTTAAAGAACGAAAATGATAATCTTTATGACCCTGATTATACAGATGTATTAAGAGTAGCCTTTACGTCAGAATTTAATAGAGGCAGATTATCAGATCTGGTAAGTTTACTATCTGGCAGAAATTTTGAAGCAAGAACTTATGAGGAAATAGTTTTTTAAGGTGAAATAAATAATTATGAAGATTTTTTATATAAAAGAAGAGTTATCATGGCTAAAAAATTAAAAGATTATTATTTTTCTTTATAAGTGAATTATTTGTAAATATTTTTTAGTGAGCTTGCCATTTATGCTATTTATAGTGGTGTGTACTAAAAAATAAATATCATTAATATCATTAATAAAGTTGATTAAAAAAGAAACTCAAAATACAAATTTAACTTCAGAATTTTTAGTTGCCCCCAATCTTTTTAGATTAAATATTCAGTAACTACTATATTTAGCCACGTAAAATTAATTATTAAAAAAATGTACATTGCAGAACTTAAAAATAAAATACCACCAGGTTTAGAAAAAATGAAAGATGTTCTTACCTCAGATGTTTTTTCATTTTTTAAGTATGCTGAAAGTATTTATTGCATAATAAAAATGATTATATTATTCGTTTACAAGACCTAAAAAATTTTGTTAACATTAGAATTTGCTTTTTATTTGGTTTTATTTTTTGCTTCTTCTTTAATAAATTGTTTCCTTCATAAACTGCATTATAAGAAGAAGCCTGTCGAAAAACTATAATTAAAAAATAAATAAAAATTATAATTACTAGCAAGATTATAATAGCTGGAAATAAAAAAATAGCTGACACTATTATATTTACAAACATATTTAGAACATTATTTGAGAGGGATTTCCCTATTGTTTTTAAAAAAAGAAATGATAAAAAGAAACTATTGCTAGAAAATAATTGTATAAATGAAATAATACTAGGTACACTTAATAAATAACCATATATTTTACATGTCCGCTTGAAATATTTTTTAAAAGTTCCCCAGAAAGAAAAAGTTTTTGCAGGATATGTTCTTTTCATAAAATTATTTACTGTCTCAATTCTAATGATCTTTAACTTATTATTTTTTTTAATTCATTCCATCTTATATTAGAAATACTATCTTTTATAAAATAAACTGAATTACTTTTATATTTCGAATTTCCTAAAATGCGAGGCATAATTTCTTTATAATCTTTTAAATCTACTACTACAATTTTTATATCTTTACAGGTTTGATAAAATATTCTTAATCTGTTATTTATACCTACATCTTTAAATCCGTATCCTATAATAAATAAATATTTTACATTCCTAAGCACATATTGAAACCAAAAAAATAGTTCTGAAAATACTCTATCAACAACATATGAAAATATTTTATTTTCTGTTCCAGTTAACATTTGAGGATTGCCCGTTGGCCATTGATATTCACCTTCAGGATCCTGACTATGATAAAAGTCTATGTTGCTCCCAATATCTCCAAATAGAATATCATTATTCTCTTTATTAGGTATAAAATAAAACCAGCTAATACTCCCATGAAGCTTATATAATTTGACCCTATGTTGCTTTGAAAATAAACTTCTATCCCAATATTTGACTCCATTTATCTCTTTCCCAAATCCATTTGTATAGTCATCATTATCTTTAAAGATTTCTTCAATTACTATACCGTGATTTAAACTAAAAATATGGATATCATCAATATCCTTATCATTATAAGCATCTTTAAAAAAGGAAACTTCTTCATAACCCTTAGGCTTAATTTTAAAGATATTGATGTAGTCATTACTGATATAAAACCACCAAATGAGTATATTAAATATTTTAAAAAAATTGGGATTGAATTAGTATATTAATTTTATTAATTAAATAGTTTACCAAAAATTAGCTGAAAGATTTTATCTTTTAAAAAACTCCATTGATTATTTAATTTATATATTTGTACATATATGCTAAAGTATAGTTCATGTCTTTAGATACTTTAGCAGTAAGCAAAAACACAAAAGAGTACAGATGTCGAAAGCCTCAGTACAGCCCATACTACCGGTGCATTGAAGATAACTACGAAGCATTTGAAAGAATATATGATTCAAAATACCAGGAAAAATATGGATTTTTAAGACCTATTGTATCAAAGGTAATTTATCAGTATCTTGACTGCGGTATACTTGCCAACGGATTTGCGCGTGTTAAATGCCGCAACTGTAAGCATGAGTATCTTTTGGCGTTTAGCTGCAAGAGACGTCATTTCTGTCTCTCATGCCATGCTAAAAGGGTAGTCCAGTTTGGCGAGTTTGCCTGCTCAAACGTATTAAAAAATGTTCCACACAGACACTTTGTATTTTCAGTTCCTAAGATTATAAGGATATATTTTTTATTTGACAGAACACTTCTTAAAGATCTTGCAAAAATTGCCTGGGAAGTACTGTCCTGCTATTACAAAAATACAGTAGGCAAAGAAAATACTTTACCTGCAGCAATATGCTCCATACAGACATTTGGGGATATGCTCGGGTATAATCCACACCTTCATATACTTTGTGCTGATGGGGGCTTTGGCGACAGTGGCATCTTTTATGCAGCTGCATCAGATCTTGACGGCCCTAGCCTTGAACCGCTATTTAGGCACAAAATCCTGTCCATGCTAAAAAGAAGGGGACTTACTGGCGATCGTGTAATAGAGCTTATATCTAACTGGCGCCATTCCGGATTTAATGTGTACTCAAGTGACAGGATTTATCCAGGGGATGGCCAGTCCATGGAAAATATTGCAAGGTATATCATAAGGGCATCATTTTCAACTGAGAGGCTAAATTATATGGCAAGTGAGTCCAGGGTAATATATAAATCCAAGACTGGAAATGATACTAAAGAATTTGATGCTCTAGATTTTATTGCAAGCATTACAAGCCATATTCCCAACAGAAACGAACAGACCGTAAGATATCTCGGCTATTACAGCAATGTAAGTCGGGGGAAAAGAAAGAAACAGGGTGCTTGTGAATCTGACTGTGTCATAGAAGATGACGGGTGTGTAAAAGGCGCCAATAAATCCCGGGCAAGGCTTATAAAAAAAATCTATGAGGTCGATCCGCTTACTTGTCCTAAATGCAAAGGGCAAATGCGCATTATTGCATTTATTGAAGATTATAAGGTAATAAGAAAAATACCTGACTGGCTGGGCATAGATGAGTTTAGAAGGGACAGACCCCCGCCAGAAAGATTGCAAGCTGCAGATTTGTTTGATGACTTTTCACAAAATGATTATACAGACTGTGATTATAGAGATTATTAAAGTAGGGGAGTTATTCCTTCCAATATAATATCCATGCCCAAAACAGCTTTACATACTTGCAGATTTACATAAATTACATTTACTAAAAGTCAGTTCTTGCCTGATTTTATCCCTGGCACTTTCTTTTTTTATAAAAAATCAATCTTTTGGCCAAACAATCATTAAATGGGACAGAAATCCCGGCAATAATTGTATTTTATATATGGGGGATCCAGAAGTGAATTCTTATAAATTCTTATAAATTGAATTTAAAGGAAAAGTATTGCTGATAGAAATTTGTGATACTCTTTTGGGCTATTGAGATGAAAGGCATATTACAGGAAAGCTCAAATGACAGTTAATTATTCATCCTGAAAGTTCTTATATGGATATGGGTAATGCATAAGCTTCAGCGGAGAGAATGTCACAGACAAAAAGCTGCATATAACGGGACGCTTTTGATCCCGTTATCAAATCCAAAGTTTTTAGCGGATAGACGAATAGCGAAACTCGGCTTATATCGGCTGATATAGACTGTCAGGCTTCTTGAACGGGTATGCGTTCCCGATTTTACTTCAATGGGAATTATGTCCATATCCTGCTGAACAACAAAGTCAACCTCGGCCCGGTTTTTGGACTCCCAGTAATATAAAGCGTATCCGTTTGTTTTCAGCGCCTGTGCCACATAGTTTTCGGCGATAGAACCTACAAACAGGGTTTCGTTTATATCAGACAGGATACTGTACGGCGATATGCGAGATTTAAGCGTCAGCAAGCCAACATCGCCCATGTACAGCTTGAAGCTGGAAAGATCCTGATATACAGCAGGTGGCATCATGCCGTGTTCTATCTTGTGGCACTTCATTACAACACCAGCGGCGGTCAGCCAATCTATGGATGTACCGAACATGGTGGCAGAACCCCCGGCTTGTACCACCTTGTATTGAAACTTACGGTTATCTTTCGCTAACTGAGCTGGTATACTGTTAAAGCAAGCCATAATGCGCGTGGTTTCACCAGGAGTTGCATATTTAGACATATCAGCTATGTAGCTGTTTTGAATGATGTTTTGTATATTAATCGCATCCATTAAACGCCGTTCCTTTAAATAGGCATTAACAGCGCCGGGCATACCTCCGATGATGAGGTAATTCTTGTATTGCTCCAGTGCCAGACTATGCAATGCTTCAGGAAGAGGTGTATTGGTATCATATGATGTTCTGATTTCTGCCGCCAGTTTTTCAAAACCATTTGCCCACAAAAACTCCTCAAAATCAAGCGGATACAAGGTCAGCATTTCAACCTTACCGACAGGAAACGAATACTTTTCCCGATTGACAGCTACACCGAGCAAACTTCCAGCAGCAATAATCATATATTCTGGTGCTTGTTCACAAAAGTATTTAAGGCTAGTCAGCGCTTTCTCACATGCTTGTATTTCATCGAAAATAATTAGCGTCCGTTCAGGATATATACGCTTGCGATAATATGTTTCAAGTGCATTGAGCAGAAATTGCGGGTTAATATTTTCAGCGAAACTGTATGCAATCTTACTGTCAGTCTCAAAATTCACATAAACAGCATCTTCAAAATTTTCTTTACCGAACGTATCCAAAAGCCAAGTTTTTCCTACTTGGCGAGCGCCATAAACAATGAGCGGCATATGATCGGCTTTTTTTTTCCATTCGATCAACTTAAGCATCAATTTTCGCTGCATACCTGTACCTCCTTACAGACATTATAATACAAGGCACATAATTAAGTCAAGATTTATATGAATTTAACTTATATTTCTGCACTTAAAGTTTTAAAATCTGAAGGTTATCCAGAGGTCTGACAAGAGTAAAAAATATAAAAAAAGTGATTTCTCCCACGAAAGATTTTTTATCCTTTTAATATAGTTACGGGTATGAATAAGACTGATTTGGTTTTCTGAAGCAAAAGTTGGATTTACATAATTTAGTTTCTTTCAAAACTACATTTTTTTAATATCCGGTTTTCCCCGGGTAACTATAAAAGCGCAGCAGCGAGCAGAATATTTCAGTGCACTAAACAAAGGGACAGTATATGAAAATATTATGCCATTTGGAGAATTTATTGTGAAGATGATGAAAACTTCTTAATCAAATATATCTGCAGAATATCACCAGTCTTAATATCTGCCTTATCTTCAGGAAAAACTGCAATACCATCTGCTTCAGACATGGAAGTCAGAATTCCTGAACCTTGCATCCCTGTTGATTTAAAAAAATACCTGTCATCCTTTTTTTCAATTATAACTCTTGTAAAATCAGTTCTTCCTTCTTTATGTTCAAAATTATGAGAAGCTTTTGCATAAATACTGTTTCTGAAAAGCATGTTTTGGCCCATCATTTTTCTTATCAGGGGTCTGACATACATTTCAAAGCAAACCATAACAGAGACAGGATTGCCGGGAAGTCCGAAAATAAACTTGTCTTTATAAGTTAAAAAAGCAAGCGGTTTGCCTGGTTTCTGATTAACTCCCCAGAATATAAGCTGCGCCCCGATACTGCCAAGAACTTCTTTAACAAAATCATATTCTCCAACCGAAACACCACCAGTTAAAAGCAGGATATCGCATTCATCCAAAGCCTGAATAATCTTTTTCTTAAGTATTTCCCTGTCATCTTTTACAATTCCGTATTTCCTGTAAAGGGCTCCGACTTCTTTTATCTGTGCAGCAAGAGAATAACTGTTACTATCCCTTACTTTACCTTGGGAAAGTTTGCGGTTTATCTCAAGTAATTCATTTCCGGTAGTTATTATTCCTATAAGCGGCGGATAAAAAACAAGTACTTTGCTTTTGCCGATGGATGCCATCACTCCAATATCTCCCGGATATATAAGCCTGTTTTTTTTAAGTACCTTATCGCCCTTTTTTATATCTTCTCCTTTGTATCTTATATTTTCTCCAATAGCACATTCTTTAAATATTAAAATCTTACGCCCTTCTTTTTGAGTATTCTCCTTCATTACTACACAATTGCACCCCTGCGGCAATGGAGCTCCTGTCATGATTGGCATTGCAAAACCTGGCTTAAGATTTTCTATCGGCACTTTTCCTGCTGAAAGCTCTTCTTCTGACAAATTTAATTCAACAGGATGATCCTTATCCGCACCCGATGTGTCTTGTGCCTTTACCGCATACCCGTCCATTGCTGAATTATCATAGGCAGGTATATTATCTTCTGAAATAATGTCTTCAGCCAGAATCAGCCCGAGGCTATCAGAAACAGGAACTTTTTTAATATTGATATTTAATGCTAAATTTAATATCTTTTCCTGCGCTTCTTTTACTGAAAGCATTTTTATCACCTTTAAAACAAGTTTTTTATTTACATTTAACAAACCAGAATTATAATTTTTTTAATTCTTTCTTTTATTATAATTTCTGTTTCCGGTTTATCACCCGTGGACATTTATATTCCCGCATAAAATAATTAAAAAAACTATTTTTTCATCTTATATTTTTCTTTAAATATATTTAAGTATTGTACTTTATTTTTAAAAATTTTTAAAAGAATCATCAACCATTCATTATCAGAATCAGGAAAATCACATTTATCCAATTAATCAAGAGCAGAGAATTTGTAGAAAATTTTGTTAGACAGGAGGTAAAAGTTTATTCTCTGATAATTATTCTGATTTTTCTGTTATTTTTTATTTTTATATCTTATATTTATATTTAAGTCACAGATAAATTTTAATTGAATTTGAAATTATTCCAAAAAATATTAAAATTTAGAACATTAAAATAAGAGAAGATTAAAAACAAGCGGGAAAAATAGCAGATTTGAGGTACTGGTAATTTTATTTAATATAAGATTACAAGTGTGAAAAATTTTTTATAAGTAAGTTATTTAATAAGAATTTTCATAAATAAAAATTGAAATAGACAAAAATTAATTCAGAACATGTCAAGGGTATTAACCACATGTATATATTGCGGTTGCGGATGCGGATTATATCTGGTTTCCGATGGAAAAAAATTAACAGGAGCTTATCCCAGCCGGAATCATCCAGTTTCAAGAGGCGCACTCTGCGTGAAAGGCTGGAATTCTTATGAGTTTTCCAATGATTTAAATCGGCTAACCTCTCCTTTAATAAAAAAGGATGGAAAATTTATTTTGGCAAGCTGGGATGAAGCATTAGAGCTGGTCGTAAAAAAATTTAAGCATTATAAAGATACATTTGGCTCGGACAGTCTGGCATTCCTGAGTTCAGCAAAAACTACTAATGAAGAGAATTTTTTGATGATGAAACTTGCCAGAGCTGTATTTAAAACTAACAACATTGATCATTGTGCAAGACTTTGTCATGCTTCTACAATAGCAGGTTTGTCTTTAGCTTTTGGTAGCGGCGCTATGACAAATTCTATAAATGAATTCGAGGATGCGGAAGTTATCCTGGTTACAGGTTCAGATACTACAGCCCAGCATCCATTAATAGGTTCCCGAATAATTAATGCTGTAAAAGATAAGGGAGCGAAATTAATCGTTATTGACCCGAGAAGGATACAGTTGGCAGATATGGCAGCCATTTATGCCCAACCGAGGTGTGGAACTGATGTAGCCTGGATTAATGGTTTAATTTATGTGATTATTGAAGAAAATTTATATGACAGGAAATTTATTGAAGAAAGGACAGAGGGTTTTTCAGAACTTAAAAAAGTAGTTGAAGATTACACGCCGGAATTTGTTGAAAAAATAACTGCAATACCAAAAGAAAAAATTATTGAAGCAGCACGTCTTTATGCCAAAGCACGCAAAAGTATGATTGTTTATTCCATGGGTATTACCCAGCACACAACAGGAGTAGATAATGTTGCATCCCTCGCGAATTTAGCAATGGTTACAGGACATATAGGATTTGAATCTACCGGGGTTAATCCTTTAAGAGGACAAAATAATGTTCAGGGTTCATGTGATGCCGGGGCATTACCGGATGTATATTCAGGATATCAGAAAGTAACAGATGAAAATGTAAAAATGAAGTTTGAACAGGCATGGAATGTTGAAGATTTGCCGTCAAAAATCGGACTTACAGTTACTGAGATTATAAGTGCAGCAGGAGACGGCAAGATTAAAGGTCTTTATATAATGGGAGAGAATCCTGTTATAAGTGACCCGGACTCCAATCATGTCAGAAAGTGTTTAAGTAAAGTTGAATTTCTTGTTGTTCAGGATATATTTTTAACTGATACTGCAGAATACGCAGATGTTATTCTGCCAGGTGCAGGCTTTGCTGAAAAAGACGGGACTTTTACAAATACTGAAAGAAGAGTGGAAAGAATCAGAAAGGTTATCAGTCCGCCTGGACAGGCTAAAGCAGACTGGGAGATACTTTGTGAAATCGCCGGGAGGACGGGATATAAAGGCATGGATTATAAACATCCTTCCGAAATCATGGATGAGATGGCAAGCCTGACTCCTGTTTATGGTGGTATAAATTATGATAAACTTGAGCCATACGGCATACAATGGCCTTGTCCGACAAAAGATCATCCCGGCACGCCCATACTTCATAAGGAGAAATTCACTAAAGGTAAAGGGACATTTACGCCAAGGACATATATACAGCCAGCTGAATCAACTGATGATGAATATAACTTTGTATTAACTACTGGCAGAATATACTGGCATTGGCATACGAGAACAATGACTAACAGGACATCGACACTTGAGCGTGAATCGCCGGAACCGTATGTTGAGATGAATTATGAGGATGCACAGAATTTGCAGATAAGAGATGATCAATTAATAAAGGTATCTTCACGCAGGGGGTCAATTATACTTAAGGTGAAAGCTGGCAATATTGTACCAAAAGGAACTTTGTTTATTCCTTTTCATTATAGGGAAGCAGCTGCAAATATTCTTACTATCCTTGCGGTAGATCCTGTAGCCAAAATCCCTGAATATAAGGTATGCGCGGTAAAGGTGGAAAGAATATGAAAGTCTCAAAAGTAAAGATAATTGAAAAAGAAAAAATAAAGGATTTGTTAAAAGAAGCCTCACAAGAATGGGATGTTTATGTTCCTCAAAAGTTTTCAGATGGGGATGTCTGGATGGATCAACTTCCAGAAGACAGGCAGTTGCTTGATGATGCTTTGGAAAATGTTATGTTAGAAGATGCAGATACTGTAATTTCTCCAAAAGATATATTTTTCCCTCAGCTTGAGACTATACTTAAATTTAAAGATGACAAAATATTGGAGACACCGGAATTTTCTCAAAAGCTGATATTTGGCATTCGTTCCTGTGACTTGAAAGGAATACTTTTTTCAGATGATTTTTACAGTCGTAATTTTGAGGACATATATTATAAAAGCCGCATGCAAAACAGACTCATTGTAGTCATAGGGTGCTTAAAACCTCCCCGGCCTGCCTGCTTTTGCACCTCTGCCAATACCGGTCCGTTTGCAGAAGAAGGGTTTGATTTGCAGCTGGTTGATTCTGGTAATTCATACTTTGTAGAAACAGGCTCAAAGAAAGGCCAGGAGTTTATCGATGTGCATAAAAAATTTTTTATTGAATCTGATGAA
Source organism: Actinomycetota bacterium (assembly GCA_023488645.1). Lineage (GTDB taxonomy): Bacteria > Actinomycetota > Humimicrobiia > Humimicrobiales > Humimicrobiaceae > JAMDDL01. Next base: position 18,224 of record JAMDDL010000063.1, read on the forward strand.
AATTTTGATATGACTGTTAAAGAGATAAAAATAAAAGCTTACGATTCCATTAAGCTGAAAGTGGATTTTCAGGAAGCCTTAAACCTTATGACACAGGACAGTTTTATTCCTGAAGAGAATTACAGGCGGATAAGTGAAAGATGTATTTATTGCGGCGGTTGCCTGTACGTTTGTCCTACTTGTACATGCTTTAATGTATTTGATAACTTTAATGATAAAGATAAAGAAGGTGAGCGACTGCGAAACTGGGACGCATGTGTTTTTGAAGGATATACACGGGAGGCAAGCGGGCATAATCCAAGAAAAGAAAAATGGCTTAGAACAGCACGTCGTTATGAGCATAAACTTAAATTTGATTATAAATTAACAGGAATGAGTGGATGTGTAGCTTGCGGACGCTGTCTTTCAAGCTGTCCAGTAAACATAGGAATGTCTGAATTTATACAGGAAATAACAGAAAAAAGAAAGATAATGTAATTATGAAAAATGAATATTTTCCATTTCCGGCAATCATTGAGAATATTAAAACAGAGACTGTTGATACAAAAACTTTCCGCGTATGTTTTACGGATAAAGCTTTAGCTGATTCGTTCAACTATCAACAGGGGCAATTCATGGAACTGTCACTTCCCGGTGCAGGAGAAGCACCTATATCTATTAGCTCTTCTCCTTCAAGAAAAGGGTTTCTTGAATTTACAATCCGTGCTGCTGGAAAAGTCACGAAAAGTATTCATATGTTAAAAAAAGATGACTATATTTATATAAGAGGACCTTATGGCAATTTTTTTCCTTTCGAAGAAATTATCGGGAAGAACATATATTTTGTAGCGGGCGGCATTGGTCTTGCTCCTCTGCGAAGTCTTATAAATCTGGTTATGGATAATCGCAGCAGCTTCAGACACATAAAGATATTATACGGTGCCCGAACTCCTGATGAACTCTGTTTTAAAAACGAACTTAAGCAATGGGAAACAATTTCTGATACAGAAGTTTGGCTGACTGTTGACAAGACTGGTGCAGGCTGGAGCGGCAGGGTTGGTGTGGTAACTGAATTATGGAAAGATACACACATAGATCCGACAGACGCTGTCTCAATAGTTTGCGGTCCCCCCATTATGATCAAATTTGCAGCAGAAAAGCTGGAGGAATCAGGGTTTAAAGATAAAGACATCTTTATGACTCTTGAAAGGTACATGAAATGCGGGATCGGGAAATGCGGGCATTGCAATATAGATGATAAATTTATATGCAAAGACGGCCCTGTATTTACTTATGAACAGATAAAGAGTTTCAGAACTAAAGAGCATATCTTTTGATAATTTTTACAAGTTATGAGATTATTTTATGGCATAATTTAATGCCATTGGATGCCATTGGATAATTAAAAAATAATAATTACTAATAAATAGCAATTGTCTTAAATAGTAATTATTTTAAGTACAGTTATTTTAAATAGCAATTATTTTATTTCTAATAAATTTTCTGATAAATTTTTAATGCCTTATATATAAAATCTTGAAAATAGCCAAAAAAGTAAAAATAAAAAAAATAAAAGTTTCCAGCGGCAGTGAGATATTACAGGACATAATACCTGAGGAGCTGCTTTTAACAATAGTCTTAAACAATAACAATATTTCTGTTATTTCATGTTCGCCTGTAAATTTAATCGAACTTACCACAGGCTACCTGATAAATAACGGATATATCAGGAAATATTCTGATATAAATATCATTAATTTGTGCGATAATTTTTTAAGTAAGAAAAATAGTCTGGCTTCATTTAATATAAGGGTAAATGTGAGTACAAATCTTAAGCAAAATACATCCAATACCTCCAGTTGTTTGAATTCTATAAAATTTATCTCGTCCGGATGCGGAAGTTTAGATGAATTTATTTTTAAACAAAGGTTAAATCGCATAAAAAGCAGTATTAAAATCAGTCATGAGGTCATTTTAAAATTAAATTCAAAAACATTAGAGCAGCAGGAATATAAAAAGAAATTCGGCGGTCTTCATAGCGCAGCATTATTTGACAAAGATGGAAATATTTTAATTTTAATGGAGGATATTGGCAGACATAACTGCATAGATAAAATTGCAGGTTATATGTTAATTAACAATATAGAATTTTCAGATAAAATAGTATTTACAACTGGCAGATTAAGTCTTGATGTGATTTATAAAATTTGCAGGATGTCTGTTCCGATAATAGTAACAAATTCCTCAATTACACACACAGCAGTTCAACTTGCAAAAAAAATGAACCTGACTGCAATTGGCTATGCAAGAAGCGGCAGATTTAATATTTATTCCGGTCCTGATAGAATATTAAGTGATTAAAAATTGTTGAAAATTTGTTTGAAAATTAAGAATTATAAAATATCTATGATTATTTATGATAAAGCAAAATGAGCATTAATTTCAAAAAAGACCTGACCGGAATTATTCTGGCAGGTGGTAAAAGCACAAGACCCGGTTTTAATAAGATAGAAGTAAAAATTGGTAATGTTCCATTATTTATTGATCAAATTTTTAAACTTTATTTTTTTTGTAATGAAATTTTAATAAGTACTTCTGAAAATAATTATGAATTTATAAACCGTGAGATAAAAAAAATAAAAAAATATTATATTGATTATTACGGTTTCTGTAATTTAAATAAAATTCCCCCGGTAAAAATTATTATGGATAAAGTCAGACAGACGCGGGATAATTCTGATGGAAATAATGTGAGCATCGGTCCTGTCAGCGGTATAAAAAGCGGACTTGAATACGCTAAAAATCCTTACAGTCTTGTGGTTGCTTTTGATATGCCCTTTATTACTTATAAATATTTTTATCTGCTTATAGATATTAAAAACAGCCAAAGTAAGCTAAAAGATGCTTTTATAATTAAAACTGAAAAAGGCTATGAGTCTCTTTGCGGTATATATTCTAAAAATTGTTTAAATGTGATAAGCAAAAATATTGAAAATAAAGAATATAAAATATCTGAAATATTTCAATATTCAGATACTTTAATAATCAAACCAGTCAGGGCATTTACCAAATGGAAGCCGGACAATAATGGTGAAAATGATGAAATTAATTTTTACAAGTTAAACAATAAAAAAATAGACAGCCTTAATTTTTTTAATATTAACACTTCTGATGACTACAATTATTTTAATAAAATATGGAATTTGCAATTAAGGGATTTTCAGATATCTTCAAATCAAAAATTTTCAAAACAGATATCTTTAAAAAATGGAGATAAATCAGCATATAATCAGCATATATCAGCAAATATATTTTGTGAAAAATGGAAATATTTTTTTTACAGATAGTAATTTAGTTTTGCCTGAAATTAATATCCCTCAAAATGCCCCCAAAAAATGTTGTTAGGAATAAAGGGATAGAGATTATTTTAAATAAATTTAATCCATTAAATATTTATATAGTTTTCATCAGTAATGAAAGCTATAAAAATATAATATTTCATCAGTAATGAACGCTTTATGATAAGAACTATAAATTAATAAGGTTATTTTATATAGTAAATATATTAGCTTACTCATTAAAAAAACAAATTATAGGTGCAAAAAAAATTTACTGCATAGATCTAACATTACCCAAATTCCTTATTAGACAGGAATAATATATCAAATTTATCAAAAAAAAATATTTTTCAATTTGGCATTATCAATATACCAACTTCGGTAAAGGCTTAATTATTTCTCCTGGGATTGCCTCCTGATTTGTTCAGAAGCCAGTTGCTGCAGATTTGCAAATGTTGTGATATTTGATGATCCCTCAACAGATTTAATTGCGATATCCTGAACCTTTTGGTAAGCTTTCTCTAATTGTCCTGAAAGACTGGCAATCTGTACGCTCTGTTCTTTTACAGTTTTTTCAAGAGATTCAATTCGAGTTTTAAGCACATTTCTTTCGCCTTCAAATTCTCTTTTCATTAATTCCTCTTTATTTTTTGCTTCAAGCGTAATTCTTTCTGTTGTTTCTTCAACAGCTTTATTGACAGCTTCTTTGAGTTCATCAGAAAAGGCGGAAACTTTCTTTTGCAGTTCAGCCAGTTCTTCTTCTCTTTCGGCGACTGCTTTTTCTCTCTCGGCTAAATCTTTTTCCATTTGTTCCTTTTTCATCTGAATTTCTTTTTCTGCTTTTGCTATCTCGTCCTCAAACTTATCTTTTGCCAGCAATTGTTCCCGCTTAAAGGTATAATTATATTCTTCCTTTTCTCTTTCCCGTCTTTTTGCCTCTGCCGTATCTCTTTCCTTTATCTCAGCTTCATGCTCTTTTTTCTCTTTTTCCCACTCTTCACGGGTTGTGATGATTTCCCGGTTCAATTCTTCCTTTCGGACAGTCATCTCCAATTCAAATTCCTGGCGCTTTTTATTCTGTGCTTCTATTAATGCTGCAAGTGTTTCTGCTGATCTTTCTATTTCATATAATTCTTTAAGCTCCTCCTCTTTTATTTCAATAGCTTTCTTAATTTGATTGAATTTACTGACTTCTTCTTCAAGTCCGTCAGAAATACTGGTTAGCATTTTTCCTATTTCCAGCTTTAAATTGCCAATCTCTTTAACGACCCCCTCTGCAGATAAGGTCTCTGCCACTTCCACAACCTCTCTCTTCTTTTTCTCTTCAATCTGTTTTTCCGGTTTCAATTCAGCTTCGCTCTTCTCCTGCAATTGTTTAAGAAGTGCATTATAAGTATCAATCATTTCCTTTTTTGTATTTGACATAGACAGAACCCTAGGCTTAATTTTTTCCTCTGCCATGATTTCTCCTTTCTTTTCCTAATAGTTTAGTACAAATCAAAAAGCGTAACAAGTATTTAGCATTTTTGATTAAATTTTATATTTACATTAATATTGCGTATAATTACTCTTACAATATAACAAAACAGTGTAAGCATATTACCATTTATTAATAATATTTTTGGAGGAAAAATGAGAGCAATGAATTCTTATTATTATGATTTTAAACTTGATAAGAATGCTCCCCATAAAATTTCAATAGAAAGCTATCTTGAGAAGCAAAAACTTGTCCTAATGGTTATTGACATGCAAAATTATATGACCCGGCATAAATATACAGGCAAGTGGAGTTCAGGAGGTTCAGATGATTATTATTATAATAGATGCGAAAATATAGTAATTCCTAATTTAATTAAACTGATTAATTTATTCAGAGAAAGTAATATGAAAGTAATTTATACAAGAATTGCATCTATGGATGAGAATTTTTCAGATGCTCCCTCTACTTCTAAAAAAAATCTTGTTGATGATGATAATATTGATATTGAAGGCAAAAGATGGACCCTGCACTTTAATGATGAGGCAAGCTTAATTGATGAGAGGATAAAACCGAAAGAAAATGATATAGTAGTTTTAAAAACGGGGAGTGGAGCTTTTTGTTCATCAGAAATGGACCTGATCTTAAGAGCCAATAATATTTCAAGGATTATTTTTACAGGTGGACTTACAGATGCCTGTGTTTCGTCAACAGCAAGACAAGCCTGGGATAGAGGATATTTATGCACAGTTGCAGAAGATGCCTGCATAGCTTCCAACAAAGATGATCATGATGCTGAAATAAAAATTTTAGGAAAGTATTATGCCTGGATTACAGATACAAATAATTTAATAAGTAAGATCACGGCCAAAAGTTAAAATAACCAGATTTTCTTTCTGGGCTCGTTTTAAGATATCCAAGTCTTTTGCCCCAGGTGTTTCTTCAATTACGCTTGTTGTTTTATGGCCAGCCTTTCTTAGCAATTTAATGCTAAAAAGAGGAAAATTTTCGTTTGCCAAAAAGTCCATCAGTCCACCTCACTTGGAGTTGCATATATAGACTCTTCGCGCATACAATCTGTAGCGAAAGCAAATACTGCCTGCAGACTTTCTGCTGTCAATGTTGGATAATTTTCTAGCACTTGCTGTTCTGTCCAGCCTTCAGCAAAAAGTCCTAAAATAAATTCCACAGATAGTCGGGTTCCCTTTACTACCGGCTTACCTGATAAGACTTCTGGATCTGAATGAATGAATTCCCTCCAATCAATATCCATCGTTCATTCCCTCCTTTCAATAATATATAGTATCATAAAACAACATCGGATGGAATTTCCGATAATGTTTTATGTCAAATTTTACGTCCCCTTGACATAATTGTTGTATAATATTAAATATTTTAATCAATATTATTTTAATTTAAGAAAATTATGAAAAAAATATTTAAAATCTTAGGAGTCGGAGAAATATTATGGGATGTTTTTCCAAACAGTAAAAAACTTGGAGGCGCTCCCACAAATTTTGCTTATCATGTTTGCGCTCTTGGCCATGAAGGAATTATTGTCAGCAGAATTGGAAACGATGATTATGGAAGGGAAATAATTAAACAACTTATTAATCTGGGGCTGATAACGGATTATGTGCAAATTGACAGTGAAAGAGAAACAGGGATTGTTGAAGTCAGGATAGATGAAAAAAATCAGCCTCATTATATAATCAAAGAAGATGTTGCCTGGGATTTTATTCAGTGGGACAGCAAATTTGATTCACTTTTAGAAACTGCCGATGCAATATGTTTTGGAACACTTGCGCAAAGAAGCAAAGTTTCAAGGAACACAATATTAAACTTGTTGGAAAAAATAAATAAAAATGCTCTTAAGGTTTATGACATTAATCTGAGACAGTCTTTTTACAGCAAAAACATAATTATTGACGCCTTAAAACTTTCAGATATCTTAAAGTTAAATTCTGAAGAAATAGAGATTATAAGGGAATTATTAAATATCAACACAAAATATGATGAAAAAGAAATATGCAAATTCTTAATAAATAGCTTCGATTTAGACCTGATTTGTTTAACGAAAGGAGAGGATGGAAGTATTTTAATTAGCGAACAAAGTTCTTATCATTCTCCTTCCTATCCTTACAAAGTGGCTGACAGAGTTGGTGCCGGTGATGCCTTCACTGCTGCTGTAATTGTAAATTATTTAAAAAGTGAACCTATCGATGCCATTAGTGTTAAGGCAAATAAGCTGGCTTCATGGGTAACATCCAAAAACGGCGGCACCCCTGTTTATGACTTTGAAATTAAAGAAATTATGAATCTTTAAATGACATTCAGGAGAATCTGATTGGAAGTTAATACCTGCAAGAGAATTTAACCTTTTATATATTTATCACCGATTCTGCCGGGCTTCTTATTCTTCTGCATATCTTTTTTATACACAGATCAATAAGCAAAAGATTTAGTGAAGACTTTCAAAAGAAAAAACTTGAAAACTAACTAATAATCAAATCTTGAAACCCCAATGTGTATCAAGAGTGCTCTTTCAACATCAGTTAATAATTCTTCTGAAATTTTACCTGCAAGCCTTATCAGCCTTAACTTATCAGCTGTTCTTATCTGGTTACACTTTATCTTAGAATCAAATTGCAGACCGGAATCAGTTTTAGAAATAAAAACTTCAAATGGGTATACTTTTTCAGTAGAAGATGTTATTGGAATCAGTGTAACAGTTGAAGAATATTCATTATTTCTGTTATTTGAAATTATTAATGCAGGTCTGACTTTCCCAATCTCATGTCCTATTACAGGCTCTAAAGACACCAGCCAGATTTCACTTCTTTTGGGATACTCAGTCAATCAGGCCATCCTTCCATTGTTATATTTTCCCATTCCTGATTTATTTTCTTATCTGAATTATATTCATTTTTATATCCTTCAATAAGAAGAGAATCTAATTTTTCCTTTTTATCCTTTTCAATTTTCTCAATTATTGCTTCTGTAATAAATTTACTTTTATTCTGATAAACTTCTATTGCTTCAGCAACTTTTTCAGGTAAAGTTATATTTAATCTTTTCATATCTTAATTAATTTTTTTGCTTATAATTAATAATACATATTATACACATTATTTACTGTATTAACAATATATCCATATTTGCTCATTAATAAAATTATTATGTTGAACTCTAAAATTATTATAATTTTTCTGAATTTTAATAATTTTTTATTTATATATTGACATTTATTTTATAATAACTACGAACTGTTATTATTATCAGATAATGATAACATTTATTGTTAACATAAATACTAAAGTAATTTCAGAATATGGTTATGAGCCAAATTTTTTTGCTAAAAGCTTAAAATCAGGAAAATCCAGGACAATAGGATTAATTAAATAGCATAAAATAACTTTTCAAGGTGAGAAATAAATGATTAATAAGTCGCTGCATTTTTTACCAGACGGTTTTGATAGAGAAGAGTATATTATCTCAACCTTCTTTATTGAACTTCCTCCTGAAAAAGATATTATAAAATTTTCAGAGGTTTTAGCAGTTGATATGTCAACCGGAACATGGACAGCAGTTGAAGGTGAAACCGAAGAAATGAGGGAAAAGTATGCCGGCAAGGTTTTATCATGTCATGAAATACCAAACTATGAATTTGAGCTGCCAGAGGATATTGATAACAGAAGATATGTTGTAAGCATAGCCATTCCTTTTATTAACATTGGACCGCAAATTCCGATGTTACTTACCACCATAATAGGAAACATATCAGTTATGGGAAGAATTAAACTGCTTGATATAGAGTTTCCCAAAAAGTATTTGAAGGATTTTAAAGGACCTAAATTCGGGATAAATGGAATAAGAAAGCTTTTAAATATACCAGTGAGACCTTTACTTAATAATATGATAAAGCCATGTACCGGGTTTACTCCGGAAGTGGGAGCAAAATTCTTTTACAGTGCAGCTTCTGGCGGGGTAGATATCATAAAGGACGACGAACTTTTATCTGAAACACCATACAATAATAGAGTTGAAAGAATAAAAAAATATATGGAAATGGAAAAGTTAGCATTTGAAATAAAAGGCGAGCATACGCTTTATTGCGTTAACATAACTGGTGAAGCTGACAAGCTTCTTGTTAGAGCAAAAGAAGCAATTGAAGCTGGTGCAAACGCTCTTATGGTTAATTATTTAACTCAGGGGCTATCTTCGTTCAGATGTCTTGCAGAAAGCAATGAGATAAATGTTCCAGTACTTGCCCATCTTGATTTTAGCGGAGTTCTTTATGCAAATCCTTACGGCGGTCTTTCTTCTCATTTAGTTCTGGGTAAATTAGCAAGAATAATTGGTGCTGATATGATTGTATATCCGATGGAATCAGGTAAATACAGATTGCTTGATGAAAGATACAGACAGATTGCTTATGATTTAATACTCCCTCTTCATAATATAAAACCTACTCTTCCAATTCCAGCAGGAGGTGTATATCCGGGGATTGTTCCTAAAATCATAAGTGAGCTTGGATTTGACTGTGCTATTTCAGCAGGTGGAGCCATCCATGGTCATCCGCTGGGAGCAGCAGCCGGAGCTAAAGCATTCAGGCAGGCAATAGATGCAGTAGTTGCAAATATAGATCTTGATGAATATGCAAAAAATCATGAAGAATTAAAAGTTGCACTTGAAAAATGGAAATAATATTAATTGTTAATTCTTTGAATTTTAATTGAAATTTTTAATATATCTGTTAATATTTAAACAATTGTATTAAACACCTGTAATATTTTTTAAATTAAAAACAGAAAATGACTATTAGAAAAAATAATATAAATAATCCTTTAAAAACTAAAGCTAATAAAATAATTACCCCAACAAATGATAAAGTAAGCAAAAATGACACACAGGAAAGAATCATAAAGGCTGTAATTGAACTTATCGGCCAAAAAGGAAATATTAAGATAACGATAAGGGAAATATGCAAAAAAGCAAATGTAAATCTTGCAGCAATCAATTATTATTTCAGGTCTTCAAAAAATTTATTCATCGCCATTGAAGATTATTTTACTGAAGAAATAAACTCACTTTACAAGGTACTTGAAAAAAATA
>JAMDDL010000078.1 GCA_023488645.1 Actinomycetota bacterium
AGAAAGGAAGCAAATTGTTGTAACAAACAATACAAAATCAAAACTTTTATCTTTAAATGGAAGGTTTTCTGCAAATCCTTTTTTGACTTTAACACCTCTTTGTCGAGCAATTGATGACATTGCCTCAGAGGGCTCAACGCCAACTTTCACACCGAGAGGAACTGCAAAACGACCAGTACCAACGCCTACTTCCAGGCCCCTTTTACCAGCTGGAACAACCTGCTTTAATGCAAGCACCTCAGACTGATAGATTTCCTTGTTGTCGTCATACCATCTATCGTATTCGTCAGCGTTATCATCAAAAACAAATGTTTTATACATTGTGTCCTAATGTTTATTAATTTCTGTTGAATTTGCAGCTTATTTTAATGATAGCAGCAAATTCTTGGCAGTTAAATGAATGAGTTTTAATGCTTCAATACTTCCATTTGCTTCACCTTTTTCAAAATCGCCTTCTTTTTGACCCATTGTGTTTGTTAGATGAGCAAAACATACTACATTCTTCTGTTTCGCTTTTGCAAATGAATATAATGCTGCTGCCTCCATTTCGACTGCCATAGCTCCTTTATTTTTAGCACATTCAATAGCTGATTTTGTTTCCCTGAAAGGCGCATCTGTTGTCCAGCTTTTTCCGATAGCAATTGACAAGTTTGATTGTTTGAATACAGATTTTAATTTTTTCAAAATATGGCTGTTAACAGATGAAATGTCTAAAGGTGGAAGATAATGATAGCTCGTTCCTTCGTCTCTGATTGCATTTTCAATCAATAGAAATCGAGATGAATTCTCTACAGTTGCAATTTGTCCTGCCGATGAAATACTAATTAAGAGCTTACAATCTGTAGCAAATAACTCTTCCGCTATCAATACAGCAAAAGAAGCCCCAACAGCATAACCAATAATTCCAAATTCAATACTCTCATAATTAAAACTGTATAGTTTAGTGTGGTAGCAAGCCCAACATTTGCATAACTTAAGTTGATTATTCTTCTGTAAATATTCAACGATATCGCCATCAGGGTCTAAAATACAAACACTGGGAATGCTACACTCACCAATTAATTTCTGTCTCCTTGCTTCTCTAAGCAAGTTTTCAGGAGTAAATACTGATTGTTCTTCATAATTTTTGTAATTCATTATGCTATATTTTTGTTCCTCATAACATTGCTATGATTTAACTCTAATGATTTGTAAATTTATTTTTTAAATAATTCGTCTGGTGTTTTACTTATTGTCAAAATGTCAAAATTTTATCGCTATCTATTATCCATTGTGCCAATTCACTCATATTACTAATTTCAGCACCTTCAATTAACCTTAAGTCTTTTAAACCTCTGGCATTAGCACAAGTTCCACAAATTTTTACTTTACCACCTTTATAAATTACAGCAGACAGCATTGTTTCAATATTGTAATAGCCCTGTGGAACATTTTGACCTGCTATAGCACAAGTTGCTGAATCTGCCATTAAAAAAATCCTTACTTCAGACTGTGGAAAATCTTTCTGAAGTTGTATTGCAATCCTTAAGGCATTGTATGCTTTTTCTGAACCATAAGGAGCATCATTTATTATTAATAATACCTTCACCCTGCTTTCCTTTCTTCAAGTATTTATATAAAATTTGAAATAGTATTTTGTCCAAAGTAATGAGAGCTTGAAGGATTGCCAAAATGTTCTTTAAGAAAAGGAGTCATTGCATCAATTACTTCTAAATCAATAGGAGTTGTTGCATTGTAGTCCAGATATATGGGTTTTTGTTTCATTATAATTAATATTTGCTTGAATTTTTAATATCTTTAAGTATATTACTATTTTGTTCTAGATTTTTAATCAATACCTCTCTCATTAAATCACAAGCTTTAGTTATTCTTTCATCAGATAATTTATAAAAAACATTTAAACCCTCTCGTCTTGAAAGAACTACACCTTTCTGAATTAATATACTCATATGCTGGGAAAGATTAGCTTTACTTACACCTACTTTTTGTGTTAATTGGGTTGCTGTAAATTCATCATCTCGCAAAGCAGCAATGATTTCCAGTCTTCTTGGATTTGCCAGGGTTTTACAAATACTAGCATGTAGTGTAAGAATATTATTCATATATATTTTTCCTTTTTTATAACTATTTAAATTAGTATTTAATAATATGAGCACCCATGCCAACAGTTACAGTTCTAAAAACTTTTTAGACTTCTTTTTGTAAATTATGTTAGGTCTTTTTTCATGCTTTCATATTGCTCTTTAGTAATTTCACCCTTTGCGTATCTTTCCTTCAGTATTTCAACAGAATGAGTAACGCTTGTTTTATTTATAAAGTCAAAGTTAAAACCTGTGCCTCTTATAAACCATAGGACTAATAATACTATGCCTATTATAATAGGGATAACAAAAATAAAACCAAAAAACATCATAACAATTAACTCCTTTTATTGTAAAATTTAGCTATTTTCAATCTTTTAGGATTTGCAAGTTTTTTACAGATGTTGGCATGCACTTTAAGAATGCTATTCATATTCCTTCATTTCAATAAAAGTTCCATGCCAGCTGTGATACCACACCTGTCCGGTAAAACCATTTACGCTTAACATTCCTACAACAGCACCGTCACTGTTGACTGTATCAATAGTATAGTAACCGTAAAATTTTTGTCCTTCATCACCTGCAAATTCATTCTGGCTTACCTTTGATAAATAATTATTTGCAAGCTCTATTGCTTTTTGTTCATCAATTCTCATATTGTTTTCATACTGGTTACCGGCAAACCCTGAATTCATCATCCCATATTTTTGATTCCACATCATATTTGGCCCGTACTCTGGAAATATCGCACCACTTGTTTTATCAAATAAAAGTTCTATGGCTCCAAACCCTGTTTTTTCTTCAATAGTTTCTATATAATAATTATTTGAAAATTCCATGATTTCCTTGACTTTTACATTTTGCAGTCCAATATCATTTAGATATTTTTCTACTGCTGATTTAACTTTTTCAAAACTTATGTTTTGTATATCTGCGTATTGGTTTCCTGAGTTAAATCCTCTCATCATACCCATCATGTTTCCCTGCCTGAATGTATAACCAGTACCAGTTCCGAATGTAGCCGCCGGGGAAGATAAGCTAAATATTATACCTGTAGAGACTAGACCCACTGCACCTATAGCAATTAGTATTATTGAAGCTATTAAAAATTTCTTTATATTTTTCATTGTTTTATATTTTTCATGTAAAAGAATAGTATTAAATTTATGACATCAGCTCTTTTTTCGTATTTTCATATTGCTCTTTAGTTAGTTCACCTTTTGCATATCTTTCTTTTAATATATCTAAAGAGCGTGTACTGGTTTTATCTGTAATACTATAACCCGTTCTTCTTACGAGCCACACAATTAAAAGTACTACCCCTATTATTATTAAGATAAAAAAAATAAAACCAAAAATCATCCCGATGCCACCAAAACCTCCAAAACCCATCATTGGCCATCCCCACATCATAATAATTTACTCCTTATTATTTTTTATAAAATTTATTTTCTATATAAATATTCTAGTATTTACAAGTTTAACAGTTTATAAATTTATTAACATAATAACAGATATTCAAATAAAGTCAAGTATTTAAATTTTTACTTGTGAACAGAATAATGAAAACTAAGATTAAAAAGTTCTTTGACTCTTTTTGGCTTTTTCAATAATTTAAAAATTTGGTAAAAAATTTTTTGAAATATTCAGCATATTATGTCATAATGTCCATATAAACAATATTTAAAAATCTTATAGGGAGTTGTTATTTGAAATTAAAATCCGCTAAATTTAATATCCCAGAGAAAAAAATATCAATAGCTGAAGCAAAAAATAATTTTTCAGAATATATTTCAAGGGTAGCATATATGGATGAAAATATAATAATTACCAAAAGAGGAAAGCCAATTGCCGGCCTTGTTTCATGTAAAGATTTTGAAAAACTGAAAGCAATAAAAAAATCCAGCAGTCTGAAAGATATAGTCGGAAAATGGAAAAATTTTGAAGAAATTGAAGGTTTTGTGCAGGAATCTTTTAACACAAGAATAAAAGATAAGGGGCGAAATGTTTCTTTTTGATACTGACGCCATAACAAATCTTCTTAAAAAAATTCCATCAAAAACACTTATTGAAAATATTTCAAAATTAGATAAAAGCGAACAATATATTTCATCAATAACAGTCGGTGAAATTGCATATGGAGCTTTCAGAAGTAAAAATCCAGAATTTCATCTTAATAATCTTGAAAATATTTTATTACCATCAGTTAATATTTTAGACTTTGATGCTTCTGCTGCTTTTATTTATGGCAGAATAAGATCGGAACTTGAAAAAGATGGAGATATAATTTCAAACACAGACATGCAAATTGCTTCAATTGCAATTGCCAACAATCTTACACTTATAACAGGCAATATGAGGCATTTTCAGCGAGTAAAAGATCTTCAAATACAGAACTGGCTTACATGATTACTGTATATTTCACATCGCACAACTATCAGTATTCAAAATTACTTTGATAAAATTTTATTTTTAACTGCTTAACAACATCAACAAAATTACACTTAATAACCAGGTTGTGGAACAAAAGACGATTCTCATTTTCTTCCCATTTTTCTTTTTATATAATAAAAACATGCAGATACTTATTATAGAAGATGAAGAAAAGATTGCTAATTTCTTAAGACGTGGCTTAATTGAAGAAAGATATGCTGCCGATATAGCCCTTGATGGAAAAGAAGCATTATATAAATATGATATCAATGAATATGATTTGATTATTCTTGATCTAATGATTCCCAAGGTAGATGGAATTACTGTCTGCCGTAAAATCCGCAGCAGCAACTCCAATATCCCAATACTCATACTGACTGCCAGGGATAACATTGAAGATAAAATTAAGGGACTTGACTGCGGAGCTGATGATTATATGACAAAACCTTTTTCCTTTTCAGAACTTTCTGCCCGAATTCGTGCTCTTCTTCGTCGCGGAAATAAAGCAGATCCGGTCATTCTTACTATTGATGATCTGATGCTTAATCCGGCAACAAGAATTGTAAAGCGAAAAGATAAAATAATTGATTTAACAGCACGTGAATATTCGCTCCTTGAATATTTCATGCGAAATCAGAATGTTGTCTTAACCAAAACTAAAATACTTGAGCATGTATGGGACTATTCCTACGACGGGCTGTCAAATGTCATTGAAACCTATGTGAAATATCTAAGGAAAAAGCTGAAGACTGTTCCTGAAGATATGGAACTTATCCATACCATGAGAGGCTCAGGTTATATTTTCAAGGCAGGAAATAATGCTTAAAGAAGCCAGGATAAAATTAATTATTTTATACTCAATCATGTTTCTTTTTATGTTCTGGACTTTCAGCATAGGGCTATATTTTTGGGTAAATAACTCTTTTGGGGAAAGCTATATTAATCAGATAAAAGAACAGCAGGTTGGACAATTTGAAGGTGAGTTTGGAGACAATGAGAAAATATTTATATCCATTGCCAGTGATGTAGCAATGATTCAATTGCGTAATATATTGATCTTTTTAAACGGCGGACTTTTAATTATCATACCTGCACTTGCAATGATTTTAACCCGAAGAACTCTTGCACCTGTTCAGCAAATCTATGAACAGCAAAAACAATTTGTATCTGATGTTTCCCATGAACTTAGAACTCCACTTTCCATAATGAGTGGTGAAATGGAGATAGCATTAAAGAAAAATCGTACAACAAGTGAATATTTGCAGGTTATTACAAGCAGCAGGCAGGAACTTAATAATTTAGCAAATCTTGTAGAAAATTTATTATTTTTAGCAAGGATAGATCAGGGCAAAAGCTTCCTGCAATCTGAAAAGGTTGACTTAACAGATGTTATAAATAATGTTATTGCCATCCTGCAGGAAAAATACAAAAAGAAAAAAATTACACTGAAATTTAAGCCAGCCGATGAAAGCATAACTATGTCAGGTCAAATCTCGATGATTAGGCAGTTATTTTTTAATATTATTGATAATGCGATTATATATACTCCGGAAAATGGAAAGATCAATATTTCCTTATCTGCGGAAATAAACAATGTAGTAGTAAAAGTAAAAGATACTGGAATTGGCATTTCCTCCGAAGACCAGAAAAAAATTTTTGAACGTTTTTATCGTGCCGATTTTTCACGCTCGCAAGAAAAAGGTTATGGATTGGGTTTGGCGATCTGCCGGTCAATTGTAAGTTTACACAAAGGAAGTATTAACGTTTCTTCTCAATTAGGGAAAGGTACAACAATCACAGTTTACTTTCCATTATCTT
>JAMDDL010000087.1 GCA_023488645.1 Actinomycetota bacterium
GGAAGAAATAAATAAATATGGTATTATGCTTGCTGAATTGTAAGTATTTATAAATGTTTCTGATAAAAATCAATATTGCCAGTTGTTAAGTTATATTTGCAAATAAATTAAAAATTTCCAAAAGTAAAACCTGCAGATAATTTCGAAGAAGCTTCTTTAGCCTTAAAATTTACACTCTCTCAGCCTGTTACTACCGCAATATCTCTAAGAACATTCTGAACTATTATGGTGGGTATGCGGCATTGCTGATAAATTCAAACCAATAACTGCAGAAGAAACATTGGTGCTAAAGGAAAATGCTAAAAATCTTAATACTATATTTTCAGGATTATTATCCTGTTAATTAAAATCCCGGTTATTTTGTATATTTATCCTGTTTATCCTGATTTAAAAGGTGGAAAACGAATTGAATTTTACTTTATGATTAATTTAAGACCAAGTCAGGGAAACAGAACTAGAGGTATTGATGATCCTGAAATACGCAAAAAAATAATTGATATTGTAAAATTATTTGTTTGTCTGCCAAGCTTATCACTCCTTCTTCCTTTCCAAATAACTTAATAATCATATGGGTTATATTATTTAGAAGTGGCAGAAGTTTTCAAATAAAATATGGCCTGGTTTCAGGTTAACAGAAACACCAAATACAAACTAATAACAATTATATAAGTAATTGATATTTTAGGCACTCCAAATTGGCAAAAATAATATATTTTTAAAAATATTTTTATCCATTAGGAAATTAATTCCTGGAAAATGTTGCTAAAAATGGGTATTTTGAATATAAATTAGTGTAAGATAGGGCAAAGATGCGGAATTGCTGCACCAACTTTGGGTTTGTTGTCAAACTCACTTAAATTTAATATAATAAAACAAATATATAAAATGAAGAGAATTTTAAAGGAATTTGATAACAAGCCCTTAGTTTTATATTACTAAAAGGGATAGGTGTTAATTGTCAGAAATAAAATTTATAGAATTAGAAGACTACAATAACCTTGGAAAGGCTATAAAGATATCTAATGACAAATTGGAAATAGTTGTAACTTTGGATATTGGACCTCGAATAATATACTTTTCTATTTTAAATGGGAAAAATATTCTTGAGGATAATGTGACTATAAGTGAAAAATTGCCTGATGGAAAAGATTGGAAAATTTACGGTGGGCACAGAGTGTGGCATAGCCCAGAGGTATTCCCCAGAAGTTATATAAGTGACGGATCACCGCTTGAAAAATATGAAAAAACAAATAATGGCATTTCGATGTATCAAAAAACAGAACCATGGACTCAAATTCAGAAATCAATTCATGTGATATTATTTAAAGACAGAGTAAAAATTATTAATAAGCTGGAAAACAAGGGAGCTTGGCCAATTGAAATGGCAGTTTGGTCACTTACTGTTGGTTCAAGAGGTGGTATGGAAGTCTGCCCAATAGTTCAGCGCAATACAGGTCTTCTCCCAAATACATACTATGTCATTTGGCCTTATTCAAAGTTGAACGATAAGAGAGTTTACTGGGGCTAGAGATATATAGTTGTAGATAATGATCCTAAAAATGAGACAGCATTTAAATTTGGCTACCCTAATGAATATGGATGGGTTGCCTATTTTAATCATCAAATGTGTTTCGTCAAAAAATATAAACATATTATGGAGGGTAAATATCCTGATAACGGGTGTAGCTGGGAAACATATTCATCATTTTGGGGGATTGAGCTTGAATCACTTTCGCCACTCCAAATTATGCAATCGGGAGCTTCAATTGAACATGAAGATGAATGGTTTATATTTAAGGATATAGAGAAGCCCCAAAGAGATGAAGATGAAATAGAAAAAGTATTGAAGGATATATCAAAAGCAGCATCTATAGACTTGCCTGTAGTGTCCTCAAAGGGCTGGACTCCCAATCTCTAAAATTATAATCATAAAACTTTAGGTGTTTTTTACAATCGAAAACTGTGCCACTTAATGCAAAAAAAATTTAATAATATATAGCCCAACTTTTTCTCTTTTCAATATATATTTGTATATTTAATTATTATACTTTTAAATCAATTATGTAGGAACCATTAAATCACTTCTGCCAATATTTTGATCCTTCAGCCACTCTTATGTTTACTTTACCCTATTAGAAGGTCTATTCATATTAACTAGAATATGATTTATGGGTTAACCTATCAATCATGGCTACTGCCATAACCGGATCTGAAAATATTTCATCCCCCCTGTCAAATGAAAGGTTAGTTGTAATTATTGTTGACTTTCTACCAGCTTTAAGTAATAGATGAGTAAAAATTAGTTCTGGACCTTCCTTATCAAAGGAGATATATCTTAGCCTATCTTATGCAAGGGATATTTATTAAAAAATAAATTAATTTAATACTACTGAAATAGGGTATAAAATGTATTTTAGATTTAATATAGATTTTAATTTAGTTAAAGTTGGTTATGATACCCAATAATATCTCAATACTGGTAAAAAATGACAAATCTATATTACAGCATTCTCAATATAGCAAATATCTTTTTGAAATTTTTATTATTAATAAGAATTAGATTTCATACCTTCAATAATTTTTATAGCCGAGCTTGTCCCTAAACGTTCCGCACCTTCTTTAAGAAAAGCTATTAAATCATCATAGGTTTTCATCCCACCAGCAGCTTTTATCTTTACATTAGGACCAATATTCTCTTTTAATAATCTGATATCCTCAATAATTGCGCCAGTTGTTCCAAATCCTGTAGAAGTTTTAATAAAATCAGCTTTTGCATTTGTTATGACTTTACATAACTTAATCTTTTCTTCTTTTGTCAGATAACATGTTTCTATAATAACTTTTAATATTTTGTTTTTGCATACATTTCTAATTATTCTAATTTCTGCTTCTATTTTACCAAAATCACCATTCCTAGCATCTGTTATATTTATAACCATATCTATTTCATTTGCACCTTCTTCAATTGCTTTTTTTGCTTCAGCAACTTTTGCTTCTGTTATAGAATATCCTAGAGGGAATCCTATAACTGTACCAATGTTTACTGTATCGCCATATTTATCATATATTCTTTTAATATAGCAAGGTGGGATGCATATCGAAGCTGTTTTATATTTGATTGATTCATCACATATCTTTTGTATTTGCTCCCAAGTCGAATCTGCTTTTAAAAGAGTATGGTCAACATGTTTTAATACATCACTTGCCTTCATTTTCTGTAAATCCTTTCCTTCTATTTAAATATTTTTTAGTAATAATTTTTAGCAAATGCTAATTCCTAAAGATTAGGCTAGTTATAAAAAAGGGGATGTCAAATAATAAAATAATCATCTATTTTGAATCATATTAATATAAATAATAAATTTTCCTATGCCCCTATGAGAAATTTTTCTTTTATTTCTCTTACCAGTTTTTCTGCATTTGGCAAAAATTCCCTTTCCAGTGATTGAGCAGTAGGTGGAACGCCATTAGGAGAGCTTATACAATAAACCGGCCAGTCAAGATAGTCAAATGCATTTTCCATAATCTTGCTAGAGATATAAGAGCCAAAACTTCCCTGATCTACCGGTTGGGAAAATATAATAACTTTATTTGTCTTTTTAACAGATTTAATTATTGTTTCAATATCAAGAGGAATAAGAGTTCTGATATCTATAATTTCTAAAGATATCCCTTCTTCTTCAAATATTTCTGCAGCTTTTAATGCTTCAGTTATCATATATGACCAGGAAATTACTGTGACATCCTTACCTTCTCTTTTAATATCTGCCTTACCAATTGGTATTGTGTATTCATCCAAAGGCACTATCCCTAAAGAATTATACAGAAGCTGATGTTCAAAAAATATTACGGGATTGTTATTTCTTATTGCAGATTTTAAAAGGCCTTTTGCATCATAGGCAGTAGAAGGTGCAATTACTATTAAGCCGGGCATATGAGCAGTAATTGACTCTAGACTTTGCGAATGTTGACCAGCATATCCTCTTCCTCCTCCTATTGCAGTTCTAAGTACCATGGGAACACTTATCTGGCCTCCAGACATATAGCTCCATTTTGCCGCCTGATTTCCGATCTGATCCATTGCCATTAAAATAAAATCATCATACATGATCTCACATACCGGTCTCAGTTTAGTCATTGCCATACCTACTGCGCAGCCAACTATCGCAGATTCCGATATTGAAGTGTTAAATACCCTGTCGCGGCCAAATGCCTGTAAAAGTTCCTTTGTTACTCCAAAAGCTCCGCCATATTCAGCTATATCCTCACCAAACAGTAACACACTGCTGTCTCTTGCCATTTCTTCAGCAAGAGCTTCTCTTAAAGCAAGCCTATATGTTATTTCACCTTTATCATTTCTTGGATATTTTAAGGTAGTTTTTAAAACATCTGAATTATTTACGGAATATGAAATACTATTTATATCATTCTTAGCGTACATATAATCAAGCAAGGTGCTGGGATCCGGATCAGATGAGGTTGCTGCAAAAACAGCAAGCTGTGCATTTCTTTCCCACACTTTTTGTTTTAAATTATCAAAATCTTCTTTAGTTACAGAGCCTCCTTGATCTTTTGGAAATACTGCACTGCTTAATTTCTTTATAAATAAATTAATAGGGTCTCTTTTTATCCACTCCTCGGTTTCAGAACGATCCCTGTAAGATAAGGGATCACTTAAACCATGACCTTTATACCTGTATGTCATATATTCAAGCAGTATTGGGCCCTTGCCCAAGTCTATTAATGATAAAGCCCTGCTTGTAGCATCATATACAGCTAAAACATCCATGCCATCAACAACTTCAGCATGTAGACAATCAGGATTAAAGGCTGCTGCTCTTCTTGCCATATAATCGACACCTGTAACTTCACCTATGGACTGCCCTGACATTGCGTATTGATTATTTACAACTGCATATATTACAGGTACACCAAATTTCTTTTTCATCAGACCATTGCTAAATTGTGCCATAGAGGCAAGATTTATTGATTCAAATGATATACCATTACTATAGGCTCCATCACCTGCAAGACATAAAACTCTCTGTCCGCTTTCCCTATACCTACTGGACATCCCTGCACCGGTTGCTATTCCTATATGACCGCCAACAATTGCATTAGCACCAAGATGACCGGATTCAAAATCAGCAATATGCATGCTTCCTCCAACACCCCTGCAGTAACCATCAGCTTTGCCAAAAAGCTCAGCAATCATTCTGTATATATGAACTTTTTTTGCTTTTTCTTTAAGTTCACTGCTATTATCATCTGATGAGTATTTTTGACTTATTTTATCAAGATATATCTTTCTTTTTTCCAGTAATTTTAGAAGTTCTTCTTCTTTCATTAAATTTATTACACTAAAACCTTTAGCTATTGCATCACCATGACCTCTATGCGAGCTCGTTATATAATCATCTTTAGCTAAGGCATTTATTGAACCAGTTGATGTTGCTTCCTGACCAATTGAAACATGAGTTGGTCCAATGTATCTGAATTTTGGAAGCGGCTTATAATTTCCGGCTACAATTTCTGCTATCATTTCTTCAAATGCTCTAATTGTAAGCATCTGCTCAAGCATATCCATACATTTCTGACGATTTAATTTTCCCTTATCGATTTCTTCCTGAAGCGAACTTTTATATTGAAATAAAGGAATTTCACTAAATTTTAATTTTCCCGGTTTAACTTCCACCAAAGCTTTAATTTCTTTTACCATAAATAATACCTTCCTTAAACAAATAAAAATTATATTTTAATTAATCTTCTAATATAGCCTCTGCTGTTTTTTCATCAGTTAAAAACACTTTTATCAACTTACTTTTTAAAGCAGCTTTTATAACATCTTTTTTTCTCATGCCAATTGCTATAAGTATTACATTTTTTATTTTTTTTAATTTATCTATAGGCAATGCTATTGTTCTCTCATCTATTATATTTGGTACATGATTTCCATTTTTATCTATTGAACCTAAATTAACTACACCCACTACCCCAAGACCAGTTAAATAGTCAAAATCTTTTTGTGAATAATTGCTAAATTTATATAAAGATGATTCAGGACCAAGATCACTTGCTCCAACAATAGCTATATCAATTTTTTCTGATAATTTAAAAATTTGATTAGTATTAACATCATTTTCAAGCAGTTTTTTATTTTCTACACTTTCTAGTACTGCAGGACAATTAATTACATAACTTATTCCACCAAAACTATCTGCAAAATTTTTAGCTATTGTGTTTGAGTTAATTCCTTTATCAATTCCCCCTAGTCCCCCAATAATTGGTATTACCTTTATATTTTCTTTCTTCTCAACATTTAAATGTTCAGAAATTACTCCAAGTGATGTTCCCCAACTGACACCAATGTAGTCTCCATTTGCAACTATTCTGTCTAAAATACTACTTAATAAATCTGCTATTTCTTTAAAAATATTAATGTCATTGTCATAGTTTGGTACAACAACACATTCATTTATTTTAAAATTTTTTTCGATTTCCAGTTCTAAATCCTGGTAATCGCCATCAATTTTATTTATCTTTATTTCAACAATTTTTTGTGCTCTAGCCTTAGATAGAAGCCTTGAAACTGCAACTCTTGAAAGACTAAGTTTTTTAGCAATATCTTTTTGTAAATAATTCTCAATATAATAAAGTCTTGCAACTTTATATAGTAATTTTGTATTTGCAGAATTATTCATTGGTTTAATTAATTTCTTTATATATAATTATATTTGATAATTATAACTGTACATATGTTCACTTTATGCAATTAGTTACAATGATATCAATAATTAATCCAAATGTCAAGAGATCGAATTGATTTATTTAAAATCTAAACGAAATTGTATCGTTGCCTCATATAAAAAATCTAAACGAAATTATTTAAATTATAGAGCCATACACCCTATATTTAAAGAAAAAATAAAATCTTTAAATATAGAGGAAGGCAAAAAGGATGTTAGATATGAGGCAAAAACAGGCAATAACAAAAGAATTAAAGGAAAGATATAACAGAGTAACCAAAAAAGAAAAAACTAAAATACTTCTATGAATTTACAGCCCTTACAGGATACAACCGTTGTTATGCATCATGGGTTTTAAAAACAAAAAAGGAAAAAGTAATGGGCTGTATTAGAACCGGCGGCAGGAAAATAAAATACGTTTTAGAAAAAAAGAAAAAGAAAAAAAGAGATAAGGAGCAGAATATATGATTATGATGTATTTTTAGCATTAAGAAAGATCTAGACAATATTTGATTTTATCTTAAAGCAAACGTCTTAAACCATTTATGGCTGAGTCGATAGAAAAACTTACAAAGCACAAGGAGATAGATATAACTCCTACTGTAAAAGAAAAATTACTTAAAATATCTGCTTCCACCATAGACAGGTTACTTAAGACTTAAAAAGGACAAATGCAGGCTTGGCAAAGGAAGAAAAGGTACAAAGCCAGGCACCTTACTTAAAAAAGCAATACCGATTAGAACTTTTTCAGACTGGGATGAGAAAAAACCTGGATATCTTGAAGTTGACCTGGTTGGCCATGATGGAGGAAATGCATCCGGAGACTTTGCACAGAGCTTAAATTTTGTGGATATTTTAACAGGACGGGACGAGAGCGCAGCATGTATAAATAAGGCACAGGTTCATGTATTTGAGGCAATTAAAACTGCATCAGCCAGATTTCCGTTTAAGATAGCCGGAATTGATTTAAGATAACGGATCAGAATTTATCAATGCCCATATGTTAAGATACTGCATACAAAACAGGATTACCTTTACAAGATCAAGAGCTTAAAGGAAAAATGATAACTGTTTTGTATAAGCAGAAAAACTACTTAAGTTGTAAGAAGAGCTGTCGGGTACCTGCGATATGACACACAGCAGGAGGTTGATATTTTAAACAAACTTTATATTTATTTGGGCTGCTATACAAATTATTTTATGCCGGTTGAAAAGCTTATGTCAAAGACAAGAAAAGGAAGTAAAGTTACCAAAAAATATTACACGGCAAAAACTCCATACAGAAGAGTTCTTGAATGCAAGGATATTGATGATAAAATAAAGGAAAGGCTTAAAGCAAAATATGATAGCTTAAATCCGGCAGAGCTTAAAAGAAAATTATCAGGCCTGCAGGAAAAACTGCTTAAGCTAAATGCTTTAAAATAGAAAGCAGGAAAGGATTTATTACTTGATAAGGAGCCTTATGTGTATATCTATAACTGATATATATATATATATTATATTTTATATAGATTTTTAAATGGCGCAACAGGGAGATTATATTATTATAACAAAACTTTGGATTTTTATTAAAAATAATTTCACAAAATAAAAACTTATTATACTAGATTAAATACCTCACAACATATTAAAACCATAAAAACCGTTAACTATAAACCTCTAATTGATTTTTTACCTCAATAATATTAACGAATTTTACAATCTAAAATTATTAATACAGCTCAAAGTTTAGATTGTTTAATTTAATAAAATTTTTAATTTCATTTAAATACGGCATACTTCTTGCACCAATATTTTGACATTTTAATGATGCACATAAATTACCAAAACTTGCTGATTTCTCAATACTCCAATTTTTTAAAAGTCCATATATAAATCCTCCTTGGAAGGAATCACCAGCGCCAGTTGTATCCTTGACTTTTACTATAGAAAAAGTTGGCTCTTTAAAAGTTACTATATTGTTTTTGTCATCATAATAAGCACCTACGCAACCTTCATTACCAAGAGTTATCACACATATTTTTGGGTTGTATTTATATAAGATTTCTTTTGATGCAGATAGATAGTCTTTTTCAGAACTTAAATCTTGTACTCCATCTTTACAAACTTTTAATAAATATGTATATGAAAACAATTCTTCTAACTCAGTTGGAGTTGCATATTTATATTCATATATAAATCTAGGTGCTATATCAAGATCTAATGATACTTTTATATTATTTTTAAAACATAATTTTGCTGCACTAATCTGCCCATAAAGAGGCATTTGTAATATTTCAATATGACAATATTTTGAAGACTTCAAATAATCTGAAAACATAGTTACATCAATATCAGTAATAACCCCTTTCTCCATAGGTATAATTATATGGCATCTTTCTCCGTTTGGGGTAACCATAATCCAAGCAAATGACGATCTAGTATCTTTAATTGTAATTATTCCAGTAGTATCTATATTATCTTCTTTTAATTCTTTAATAATATTTTTACTTAGATTATCATCTCCAATTTTCCCGATAAAACCACAATTAATACCAAGCCTTGATAATTGAGTAATAGCATCAAGCGCTACTCCAGCAACTTTTGGTTCTATATATTTTAAAGCATTTATTTTTTGCTCTGCCTCTGGAAATTTACTTACAAATGCTATCATATCTAAATTACAAGCTCCAATCCCTATTACATCCAATTTTTATCCTCCATTTTTCTTTTTGTTATGTTTTTCCTTTATTTTATTTAATAATACATGTACCGAAGTAAGAGGTGGACAGCCTTCCATTAAATAAATCCTATCCTTTAAGGAATACCTAATACTATGTGCTGCATCTATTGCGCAATCTCCAACTAATAGAATATTCCCTTCTTTATTATTAAAATCTGGTATAGATGGTTTCACACCTATAATGACATATTTAATATTAGCAGTATTTACCATATCTGAACTATATAATGAATCTAAAAATATTCTTGCTCTTCCATAACAATGAACACATACTCCACCTTTTATTACAGTTATGCCTGGGAATATTCCTTCGATACTTACATCAGGCCTTTCTAGTATTTTCATTACTTTTTCAATTTTTTCTCCAATTACATTTATGTTTTCAAGATTACCTATCCCTAACCCCTGTTGATTTGCTAATCTTGTTGTCTCAACTTCATGAGCTTTCACCCCCATAACTTCTGAAGCAACTGCATCAACAGCAACTATATCACTAGATGCAAGTAAAATATTCATTTCCACACTTGTACCTGTTCTTGGCCCTAATCCTTGCATCGCAGTTATACCATCAATAATAGTCAGCCCCGGTTTTACTACCTTATTAATATCAACTAATTTTTGAGAAATTTCATCTCTGTGAAATTGAAGTTTCCAATAATCAGGTATAACCCCATGAAAATTTTTAATTCCCAAAGTTACAAGAGTTTGGAAATGCATCTTTAAGGCAGGGAGATTAACTATGACATCAGCATCTAAAACAGGCTTAAATATCTCAACTTCTTTTAATATTATCCCATTTGGTATATTTACTTTTACTGATTCAGTATCATCAAAATTTATAACTTTTGCGCCAGTTTTACAAGCAATATTATTGATACCATGTATTTCAAATATTTCTTCATTAGTCCATCTTGGCAATCCATATTGTGATTTACCTGTATAACTTGAACTATCTCCAATCCATACCTCTTTTGCGCCAGCTTCAAATACAAGCTCCACTACAGCTTCAATAACTTCAGGACTTGTTACCATGGGAGGAGGATAAGGATAAACAAGATTTGGTTTTATTAATACTTTTGAATTTTTTCTTATATATTTTTTAAAACCACCAATTAAATCAACAACATATTTTACACTTTCTTTAATATTTTCTCTTTTAACTTTTACGATTGAAACTATTGCTTTGTCCCCCAATTTTTCTCCTTCTAAATTATTTAACCACCAATTTTAACTTTTAAATCATATTTTTCTAACTCATACTTTAGCATATCATAATATTTAGCAGGTCTGACTTTTATGTTCTTAAGGCTATAATCAATTTGAAGATCTTTATATTTATTAACTCCATATTCATGATATGGTAATAAATTAACCTCCAATATGGTACCATCTAATTCTTTAAGGTATTGCCCTATTTCTTTAATTTCGTCAATTGAATCATTTAACCCTGGTATTAGAGGTAATCTAATAAATATTTTTTTCTTCGCCTCTATAGTTTTTTTAAGGTTTAATAATATTAGATCATTACTAACACCTGTAAATTTTTTATGTTTGGTTTCATTAAGGCTTTTTAAATCAAAAAGGACATAGTCTGTAAATTCTAAAACTTTATTGTAATTTTCCCATGAACTAAACCCGCATGTTTCAATTGCCGTACCTATTCCATCTTCTTTACATAGATATAATACTTCAGCTGAAAATTCATATTGCTGAGTCGGTTCCCCCCCGGAAAGTGTTATTCCTCCGCCCGATCTCTCGTAATACTGTTTATCTTTTTTACACAAGTCTACAATTTCCTTACTGGTCACAATTTTCCCATAATATGCCATTGAACCTGAAGGACAAACATCAACACACTTAAGACAAGAGGTACAAAGATTTTTATTAAAAACATAATCATCATTAACTCTTTTAATTGCACCATCTTTACAAACTGATTCACATTGTCCACAGCTAATACATTTGTCTGCATATTTTATAACTTCTTTACCTTGTTTCTGCCCCTCAGGATTGCAACACCATAGACACCTAAGTGGACACCCCTTCAGATAAATATTGGTTCGTATCCCAGGCCCATCATGAACAGCATAACGATCAATATTAAAAATATTACCACATTTAGATTTTTCTATTTCCATTTTGAACTTATTAATTTTAATACTCTTTATTTTAATATATTTAACCTTTTATAATAAAGCATGTTCAGTTCTTGCAATAATTTGATTTTGAAGCTCTTTATCAAGATTTACAAAAAATGCACTAAATCCAGCTACTTTCACAACTAAACTCTTGTATTTTTCAGGATTCTTTTGAGCATCACGAAGAGTTTTACCAGACACTATATTGAATTGTACCTGGAACCCCTTTTTATCAACCATAAAAGTTTTAATAAGGTTACATAATTTTTCAATTTGATCTTTTCCACTTAATGCAGATGGGTGAAATTTCATATTTAATATGGTTCCATTTATTGCTTTTACATGATCAAGTTTAGCTACAGAGCTGAAAGTTGCCAATGGACCATTCACATCATCTCCAGGGTATGGTGAAATATTATCTGCAATTGGTTCGCCTTTTTTCCTACCGTCAGGGGTAGCGTTAATAACTCTTCCCATTATTACGTTTGAAGATAGGGTTTGAGGAGAAGGCCCATATACTCCTCCATACCATAGTGGGGTATAATTTTTAAAACTATCGAAACAAATATTAAGAGAATCCCTCGTTAGATAGTCTACTTCATCTATATCATTCCCATATCTTGGTATCTTTGAGAGTATAAGCTGCCTTAAAATTTTACCTTTATCACTTTCAAAATTATCTGCAAGTATTTCTAAAAATTCCTTGCCTGTAATTATTTTTTCATCAAAAATTAACTTTTTAATCGCCATTAATGAGTTACCAACATTAATTGCTCCATAACAATTAGTTAAAGTATCATTATAATTTGGTCCTCCACCTAATGAAACATCCTTCCCAATATCTATCCTGTAATCAATAACACTTGATAGAAAAGGTGTCGGAGTCAATTTTGAATGAGTATAAGACGTTATATAATCTAATAATGGGATAAAACTTACGTAGTATTCCATTTGTTTTTTATAAGCTTCAAGCACTTCCTCAAATTTGTTAAAAGTACTTAAATCACCATTCCCCTTACATAGAGTTATCCCATTATTTAAATTTTTGCCATTATTTAATGCAAGTTCCAATATCTTAAGTAAATTGATATGGCATGTTCCTCCCGTTATCGGATTTGTCTTCCCGGGTATAGTAGGTTCTGAACAACCAGTAACAGCCCAATCTCTAGCATCCTCAATAGTTACACCAATACTTGTAAGAAGAGGGATTGCGACTTCATCATTAAAAAATGCTGGCAATCCACCTCCATGTTTTTGTAAAGTTTCAACACATTTTATAATAAAATAATTAGGGGTTTTGCTACAGATTCTAGCAACAACTGTAGGTTGAGGAAGTTTAACTTCCCCTAATGCATCCAAACATATATAAGAAAAATCATTTGTTGCATCTTCACCATTTTTATCTTGCCCACCGATAACTAACGTTTGAAATAATGGATAACCATGCATCACCATAGTATGATGCCAATTTCTTATCTTGTTTAATGTATTTGCCTTAATATATAAGCATGCTACAAGTTCAATTGCTTCTCCTTTTGTTAAAATATTATTACTAATATCATTTTTATAAAATGGATAAAGATATTGATCAAAACGACCAAAGGAAATAGAGTGACCATTATCTTCTATTTGAATCACAAGATGAATAAACCAGTATGCTTGAATTGCCTCCCAGAGATTTCTTGCAGGATTTGCTGGAACCCAATCACATATTTCTGCAATTCTTTCTAATTCTATTTTTCTTATAATATCAGTTTCTTCCTGAGCCATTTTACTTGCAAGTTTACTAAATCTCTTGGCAAACTTTATCACAGCTTCCAATGATATAATTACACTTTTTAAGAATATTTTTTTATCAGCTTCTTCGCTATTTTTAGGTCTATCAAACTCTAATAATTTCTCCTTAGCTTCTTCTATAATGAAATTTAATCCTTTTTCTAATACTTTTTTATAATTAGCAATTATGTGTCCGTTACCTCCACTCATTCTTCCTGAATTAGATATCACTTCATTTAATTTTGAGTTTTCCAAATCATAAACTTCTTCAATTTCTTTAGGAAGAAGTGTCTCTATAAGGTGCTTGTTGTAATCATAGGTTGTTTTCCCTTTCCAATATTTAAATATTTCTTCAAGCTCTTCGATAGTTTTTTCTGAACAGATGAACGGATCTACTTTTCTTTTTGAAACATTTTTTAATTCTCTTTCAAGCCATTCTACTCCATATTCAGGGAAGATAGGTGCCACTCTTGGCTTAGACCCTTGATTCCCAACTATCAATTCGTTATCTTTTATATATATGCTAGTTTCAGTAAGTATTTTTTCTAAAGCTTTTGCTCTCCTTATTAAAATTGGGAATCCTTCTGTTTCTTGATAAGAAGAGGTAATCAATTTGGCTCTTTCCACACATATTTCAGGTTTTATACTTAACAAATCATTTATTAAATTTTTAATTCTATCTGACATATATTCTCACCTCACTAATTTTAATAATATTAATACAAAAATATAAAAAATATCGTATTTTAATTAAAACAATGAATACATATTAGAATTCATTAATAAAAGTGAACTTCAATAAATTTATACTATACTTCTTCTGTTTTTTTCGGAATATCTTAAAACAGCATTTATTATGTAAATAAATACTAATAATAACATTCCTTTAGATGCTTCTTGAATGTATGGGTCAACACGAAGAATATTTAATAGGTTTGTAAGAGAAACCATTACAAATGCACCAATTATTATATTAAATATATTTCCTTTCCCACCATTAAGACTAACCCCACCAATAACAACTGCCATTATTGATTCCAAAAGATACGGCTGACCTGCAACAGGATTAGCACCGCCTACTTGATAAATCAAAAGAAATGCAGCAATCCCGCAAAAAAAACCAGTTATAAGATAACAAATTAACTTAACATCTTTTGTTTTAATCCCTAGAAAAATGCTTGCTTTTTCATTCCCTCCGATCGCCATGACATTTACACCAAATTTGGTAAAAAAGAAAATTATCCCTAAAATTATTAAAAATAATATTAGGACTAAAACCGGGAAATATTTTAAAATTGGAGTAAATATTTTTTGCCCTTTTACCAACTGAACTATTTGAGGCATATCTTCTGCCCCTGCACCAACAATAAAAAGCGCTAGGGATTGGAATACGAGATAAGTACCAAGCGTAATTGCAAACGGAGGAATCTTTGTTCTTCCAACAATAAAACCATTTATTAATCCACATAGCCCTGATACTGCAATACTTATTATAACAATAATTAATGGGTCAACTCCTTTTTTAATTAAAATAGTCATAACTGATATACACAAGCCAACTATAGCTCCGACTGAAAGATCAATTCCACCAGTCATTATAACTAAACCCTCTCCTAACCCTATAAGACCTAAAATACTAGCTCTGTTAAAAAGTTCCACTAAATTACTCCATCTTACAAAAATTCCTTTTGTTACAATTGCACATACGAAAACTATAAATAACATAAAATAATAAGAAATATTAAGTTCATTTATTTTAAAAAAATTGGCTATATTCACAGTTTTATTCTTATTATAAGTATTTTGGACCATTATTCCTGTGCCCCCCTATATTGGATATACAAACTTATTATTAATATAGAACCTACAAAAATGTTAGAAATAAATGGCGAAATATTTTGATAAATCATAAATTTATCCAAGATTTGTAAAATACAAATACCTACAAACGGCGTAAATACATTCCCTGACCCCCCTGAAAATGAAATACCCCCTAAAGCAACACCTGAAAGAGCATACATTTCATAGCCATCTGAGATTCTAGGATAGCCCGTCCCTGTCCATCCAGCTAAAAAAATAGCTGCCAAACCTGCAAAAAAACCAGACATTACATAAACAAAAGTTTTTATCTTTACAAAACTTACACCTGATATTAAAGCCGCATGTGAATCAGAACCTAAAGAATAGATATGTAGCCCTAATCTTGTCTTGGTTAAAACAATATGAAAAATAACAGCAATAAAAATAAAAACTATAAAAGATAATGGCAAATTAAAGAATTCTTTTCTACCAACAAGCTTTATAGTATCGTTGACTGGTTTGGGTACTCCTCTCAGTATATAATATGCTATGCCTCTGGTAACCCACATTATCCCAATTGTCGCAATAAAAGAAGGAATCTTTAATCTAACTACAGATAAGCTGTTTATTAACCCAAAAAAAAGACCTATTGCAAGCGGCATTAAAAATGATATAAAACTAGCTAATATTGGATTACCATTTTTAAACCAAATCATCACAATTGCTATACCAACAGTACACAAACCCATTAAATTCCCTACAGATAAATCATAGTCTCTTGTGATAACAACAAGTGTCTCACCTAAAGTAATAAAACCTATTATTGACGCAATATTTAAAATACTTTTAATATTTGTACTGTTATAAAA
Organism: Actinomycetota bacterium; assembly: GCA_023488645.1. Taxonomy (GTDB): domain Bacteria; phylum Actinomycetota; class Humimicrobiia; order Humimicrobiales; family Humimicrobiaceae; genus JAMDDL01. The sequence goes on from JAMDDL010000087.1 coordinate 16,052, forward strand.
ATTAGGTTTAATTATCCCAATAATTAATAAAATACCTGCAAAAACTAATAATACTCCCCATTGTCTAATAAATATTCTTCTGTTTAACTTGTCAGTAAAAATATTCTTGAAATATGATTCTGCATTTTTTGTTTGTGCTGTCATATTTTATTAATACTTTCTCCCATTAAAATTTTTTCTAATAAAATCTTTTTTGTTATTTTTTTATTTTTTAATTCAGCTATTATCTTCCCTTCGTTCATTACAATAATTCTATCGCTTAAGGCTAAAATCTCATCAAGATCATCTGATGCTAAAATTACTCCTTTACCTTTTTTGGACATTTCATAGATAAAATTATGAATGTCCTCTCTTGTTTTTACGTCAACACCTTCAGTTGGCTGTACACACATTAAAACCTTTAATTTATGTTCATAACTAAACCAACGACCAACAACAACTTTTTGCTGGTTCCCACCACTGAGAGTGTCTACACATTGTTTTTCTGAATAAGCCCTGATATTTAGACTTGAGATTATATTTTGTCCAATACTATTTATAAAAAACTGATAATTTTTAAACAAACTCTTATTTTGATTTAACAGAACATAAGAAATATTTTCACTTAAAGGTCTTATCATAACAAGTCCCTTCACATGTCTGTCATTTGCAATTAAACCTAGGCCATTTTTTATTGCATTTGAAGGATTCTTTATCTTTACTTCCCTTCCATCAATAAATATTTTGCAGTTAATTTGATTATTTATGCCAAATATAGTTTCACACAAATCCACCATACCACAACCTGCAAGTCCTGTTAAACCAATGATTTCCCCTTTATTTATTTTCAAATTAATATTCCTTAAAATATCTTTATTTAAATTTTTTATTTCCAATAATAAAGATGCTTTAGGACTAATCATATTAGTATTAACATCCCTTGAATCATCTCTACCTGATTTAGTAACATGCGATATTTCCCCTACCATTAAATGAATAAGTTTTTTCATATCAACTTCTTCAATTTTATTAGTTTCTACTACTCTACCATCTCTTAAAACTGTTACTCGATCCCCTATTTCAAATACTTCTTCTAGAAAATGTGATATATATACAATACCCATCCCTTTATTTCTTAATTCTTTTAATATTTCAAAGAAAGCTAATTTTTCACGTATATCAAGAGCAGCAGATGCTTCATCAACAAGTAAAATATCGCAGTTTTTTATTAATGCCTTAGTAATGGCAATTATTTCTTGATCTGTTGTACTAAGATATTTTATGGGTAAATTTAGGTTTATTTTATTTTTGATTTTCATTTTTTGATAAAGCATATCTAAAGACTTGTTAAGCATAGATTTTCTTTTTAAAAAAGCTGCTTTACCAACTTCCTCTATCCCAAGAAAAATATTCTCATAGCCATTTAGATCAGGTACCAGATCCCTTCCTTGGTGAATCGTAGCAATTCCTAATTCTCTTGCTTCTATAGGTGAAGTTAATTTGGTTAGCTTCCCTTTTATATAAATCCTCCCTTCAGGGTCTTTAAGTTCATCACTGCTATGAACCCCTGACAGTAATTTTACCAAAGTGCTTTTCCCTGCTCCATTATGCCCAACAAGACAGTGGATTTCGTTTTCATTTAATTCAAAATTTACTTTATTTAAAGCAAGTATCCCAGGAAAGCTTATTGATATATTTTCAACTTTTAATAATCCCATTAAGGCTACTCCGATTAATATTTTAGATTAAATATTAAAAGATACATTAAAAAAATATACAAAAAATTTGTTTTTTAGTCAAGAATAATTAAAAAAAATTTGTTTTTTTAAAATATATTTGTTTTTTTGTAATTTAATTAATATAATTAAATCGTGTAATCAATTTTTTAAACATAATTTAGAAAATATATAATTTATTATACGAGAATACTGTAATAGAGTAATAAATAAGTAATAAATAAATTGATAACTTAAAACTTAGTTGATACATTTCTCCCAATAGTAAAATTAATTAGATGGGAGAAAATATGAAAGCAAAAAAGAAAGCTAAACTTGATTTAATTGACGAAAGCACCGTGCAAGGTTTATTAACTTAAGAGGTTATGGGTTAGGAAAAGTATTTAGTTTTACAAACAGAAGGGAGAAATATATACTTGCGCTAGTTAGATATGGAACTGGTGATAATAATATCGAATTAAGAAATATCCCTGAACCTAAAGTGGGGGATAATGAAGTAAAAATTAATGTAAAGAAAGCTGGAATTTGCGGAACAGACATAATTGGCCGTCCTGGATGTATTCTTCCTGTTGTTATTGGCCATGAATTTTCTGGTATTATCACTGATGTTGGCCCAAATGTTAAAAATTTAAGGCCTGGAGACAAAGTAACATGCGATACAACAGCTTATGTATGTGGAAAATGTAAATTTTGTATTTCAGGTGATATAAATTTATGTATAGAAAGAAGAAGTATTGCAAGTACCGCAAATGGCGCTTTTGCTAAATATATAACTATTAGACAAGAAAGTGTATTTAAATTACCTAAAAATATAGATTTAACAACTGCATCGATAATTGAGCCTTTAGCTTGTGCAATACATTTTGTAATAGAAAAAGCAAAAATAGAACCAAATGATATAGTTGTAATATTAGGGGCTGGTCCAATGGGTTTATTATGTGCCCAAGTCGCTATACTTGAAGGAGCTATTGTAATACTTGGAGGGAAAAATATAAATTCAGAGAGATTTAAATTGGCAGAGCAATTTGGCGTAAAAAAAATTATTAATGTTAATTATGAAAATATTTCAGAATTAGTCAAAGAATTTACCAATGGCTATGGAGCAGACATTGTAATGAATTGCACAGGATCGTCGAAAGCAATTCCTACTGGTTTAGATTGCACTAGGCGAAATGGTAAATTCATTCAAGTTGGGATAACTCATTCTATGGTTCAGCTTGACTTTGACGATATATTTTATAAAAAAGAAATTTCCTTAATTGGAGGTCATGGTTCAAAAAAAAGTTCATGGTTAAGGGCAATTCAATATCTTAAAAACGGTCAAATCCAATTAAAACCACTCATAACAAAAGAATTACCTTTATCAGATTGGCAAAAAGGCTTTGAGATGATGAAAAATGGGTCAGCAATAAAGGTATTACTAACTCCTTGATAAAAGTAGTTGATTTTTTATTTTTTTATAATATCTGAAAAAATTTAAAAAAGGAGACATTGTGATAATACTTCACGTTTTTCTGCATTCAAAACCTGATTTAATAGATGCTTTAAAAGAAGTTAATATAAAAAATGCTAACAGCAGCATAAAAGAACAAGGAGTTTTGCGATTTGATGTTCTGCAGCAAGATGATGATTCTTCACGTTTTTTACTTGTAGAAGTTTACAAGGATGAAAAAGCTATAGTTCAACATAAAGAAACAGATCATTATGCGCAGTGGGTTAAAAACGCTGAACCAATGCTTGCAGAACCAAGAACAAAAATTATTTATAAAAATGTTTCCAAGATGATAAAAACCGCTAATTAAATTTATTTTATAAATTTTGTAATTTATAAAATAAATTTTTTAAAATATTTTTAATTTCTGTAAAAATAACAATTTTTAAATATTTGTCCTGACTTTGTCAGTTGATGTCCATTTTACTACATAAAATCACCTAATTTAAGCACAAAATAGTCTTTTTTCATAAAAATTGTTAAAAATGTAGTGGCAATATTTATTAAATATTTCTTTGTTTAATATTGATATATATTATTTAGGTAGTATAATTTAACTATGTTTATCAAGATCACAAAGTCAGGTAGTTACAAATACGCTCAAGCTGTAGAATCCTATAGAGAAAATGGACAAGTAAAACATAGGGTACTGTTTAATTTAGGAAGGCTTGATGTTATAAAAAATAACCCTAGCTTTCAAAACTTTGCAAGAAAATTACTTGAGTTATCAAATGCAGAAACTCCTGAAAGTCTTGATATTATATCAGAAGCAGAAATGTCAAACTGGGGTTATGCTGCATATAAGAAGATATGGAATGATTTCGGCCTTGACAGGATACTTAACATAATTGGCTCAAAAACAAAAATATCATATTCACTCAGCCAAACATCCTTTTTAATGGCAATATCACATCTTCTTTGCCCATCCTCAAAACTTGCCACATATAACAATCAGCAAAGGTATGTAAAACTTTCCCCTGTTGGCTTAAATGATATTTACAGAAGTCTGGATATTTTAGCTGATGCTAAGGAAGAGATAGAAAAAGAGATATTTGAAATAAATAAGAATTTATTTAATTTAAGTGTTGATATTGTATTTTATGATGTTACCACCTTTTCATTTTCATCAGTTATATCAGATAGCTTAAAAGGATTTGGATATTCTAAAGAGGCAAAGCCGGGTAAAGTACAGGTTGTAACGGGTCTACTTATTGACAGCTATGGCAGGCCAATCGGATATGAGATATTTCCGGGAAACACTTTTGACGGAAAAACACTTCCGTCTGCCCTTGAATGCCTGGAGAAAAGATTTGGAATAAGAAAAGTAATAATAGTTGCAGACAAGGGTATTGCGTCTAAAATTAATTTAAAACAAATTATAGACAAAGGATATTCCTACATATTTGCATACCGGATAAAATCTGCACCTGATAAGATAAAGGATGAAGTTTTTAAAGGTAATTATATGGATATAGATGATGATAACGGGGGCTTCAGATATAAGGCAGTTTCAAATACGGATGCTTTTTATTCAGGTTCCAAAAAGGTAAGCCTGTCTCAGAAAGTAATAATAACCTACAGCAGCCAGAGAGCTAAAAAGGATAAAATAGACAGAGACAGAGCAGTGGAAAAAGCCAAGGCCCTGCTTGAAGATATCTCAAGGATAAAAGCATCAAATAAAAAAGGAGCTAAAAAATATATAGCGCAAGAAGGTGGTAATATAAATTATACCTTAGATACAGATACCATTTACAATGATTCAAAATTTGACGGCTATTATGCAATAGTTACAAACGAAGACAGCATTACTGAGCCGGACGTGATATCAGCATACCATAACCTGTACAAAATTGAACACTCCTTCAGGCTGATGAAGTCAAATCTTGAAGTACAGCCGATATTTGTATGGACACCAAAAAGAATTAAAGGTCATTTTGTAATATGCTTTTTAGCATTCTTACTTGAGCGCCATCTTGAATACAAACTTTATAAAAATTCAATACCAGCTTCAACAGATAGAATAAGAGGCGCTCTAAATAGTTTAAACTTTGCAAAAGTAACCCTTAATGGAAACTCCTACTTTATTAAAACCAAAGCAGAAGATCTTGCCTATAAAATACTTAGGATCTTAAAAATACCCTCCCCTAAAAATATTACACCAGAGGATGAATTAAATCTCTAAAAGTAAAAAAGTAGTGGCAATATGCACGGATTTTGGGCTAAATTTGCCCTTTTTGTGCGGGAATTGTAAAATCAACTGACAAACTCAAGAGATAACGTAAAATTAAGGGCTTGTTGCCAAAGTTGCTCAAATAGCAAATCTAAAAATTAATTTTCTCAAAATAAAACTTCCAATTTCTATGAAATTAACTTTTATTTCATTTAAACTTAGCTTCATGCTTTCTGCATCTAATATTTTAACCATTTTCTTTAAATTTAGCGCTGATGCAGTCAGCAGAAATTGCATTTGCACTTTATCTTTACCTATTAGTTTTGCTTTCCCCATTCCATGGTATGATTTGGCATTGCCTATTATACCTTCAATAACAATCTTTCTTAATTTTTGTAATGATTTACCAAAACTTAAAATAATACCATTTTCTGGCATTACTATAATAGTTACTGTCATAACGGGTTACTTTTCTTGGACTTTCTACTCCGGGTTTTATACAAAGGCTTCTTAAATTACAAGATGAGCAGTCTTGCTTTTTTGCAGAAGTAAGTTATTCTATTTAAGGTATAGCTTTTAGTTTTTCTTTTAAGTATTTTATTACCAGGACATATATAACAATCATTTTGAAAATCATATTTAAATTTATCTTTTGCAAAATATCCAGGCCTGTTATTTTTTACTTCAGGCAGTATCACTGTTTTAATTCCTTTATCCTGCAGATTAAGCCAAGCATTCTTCTTAATCCATATTTTGTATCAGCGACAACCCAGGAAGGAATGCCTAGAATCTTTTCATGCATCTCTACAAGATCGGGAACAGCACCAGTATCGTGAAGGGAGCTACTAGAAGCAGAAATTGCAGTAATAAATCCATTTGCCTCAGTTGCAATATTTGCTTTATATGAAAGAGCTGTCCCTTGTTTAGGTCTATAAAACATCGTAGCATCAGGATCAGTAGTTTAAGCGCTTCCTTAAATACCCTGCATTTCTTGCACGTCTTCGCTTTCCCATTTTTCTCTTATCTGGGCTACCGTTAAAATGAGATCCCACCTGCTGAGAGACATTCTCTTTTGGTTTTGCACCTCTAGGACTTTGCCTTTTTTCATTTTCATCAAGTTCTCTTAAAGTACTCCTCAGGTGATAAGTTTACTTGGGCAATTGAATCAATGCTTGCATTAGCTTTAACAATAGTACTACAAGTAAGCAGTGTATCTTTTGACAAAAGATTAAAGCTTGCAGCAATTTTTAAAATCTCTTCAAATATTTCTAAGAAAAGTTTTTTACCAAATCTTACTCTTGTTTTGGAAAATATACTATGATCAGGAATAGTTTCATCCAAGTCATAACCTATATACCAGCGGTAAGCCAGGTTAAGAGATATTTCTTCAACCAGTTTTCTCTCTGATCTGATATCAAATAAATATCCGATTAAGAGCATTTTTACTAAAACCACCGGATCGATTGAAGGTTTCCCTGTATAAGAATAATAGTTTTTAGTTTTTTCTCTTATGAATTCAAAAGAGATAAGTTTTTCTATTCTTTTTAAAAGATGATTATCGGGAACCATATATTCCAGGTTAAAATCACAGGTATATTCTTTGCTTAAATTCTTTTCTGCCCTGCAAGGTTCACCTCTTTTCTTTTAAGAATTAATGTATTTTTATCAACTATTTCCCATTCAACAATATCACCTTTTAAAAAGTTCATAGACAATGCAAGAGCTCTTGGAAAATTTACATAATACTGGTTAAAATTAGGGCGCTTGATTTCCTGAATTTTGGTTGAATAACCCATAAATCTCTCCTTATCTTATATAGTTAATTAACTATATTATATCAGATTTATGAGAGTTTGGCAACAAGCCCAAAACTTGACATAATCACTCAAGATAAATTTTGTAATTTATAAAATAAAATTTTTAAAATATTTTTAATTTCTGTAAAAATAACAATTTTTAAATATTTGTCTTAGATAGAAGAACTAAATTTAAAACATAGCTTTTATATCAAATTTTCAAGTTTTCTGATTTTTTTTTCTTTTATGAACTGCAGGACTTCGGTTCTTGAAGGTATAGAAGTACCAGCCCCTAGTTTTGTAACTGCAAGCGCACCTGTTACATTACCTAGTCTTATACTATTTTCAATATTAAGCCCTTTATATAGTCCATAAGCTAACCCTCCAGCAAATGAATCACCGGCACCTGTAGGATCTACAGTCTTAACCTTATAACTTGGTATTAGAATTTCTTTATCCTTATTAATAAAATATGCTCCTTTGTCTGAAGCAGTTATGATTACATTCCTTACTCCTTTCTCATTAATCAATCTGCCACTTTTATATATATCTAACTCATCTTTAATCTCGACCCCTGAAATTTCTTTAGCTTCAGTTTCATTTGGAAGTACATAATCAAAACTACTGAGAAATTCAGGTGTAAGCCCTTGGGCAGGTGCTGGGATAAAAACAGTTTCTCCGCCATTCTGCCTAACAATATTTGCAACATATTCAGAAATTTCAAAAGGTATCCCACTTTCTAAAATACAAACTTTACAATTTTTTAGAATAGGTAATGCTTTATCAATATCATCTCGACTTAATTCACTACTCGCACCAGGTGTGCATACTATCATATTTTCCCCATATTTATTAACATAAATTAATGGAGTATTTGTATTTTTCAATCCATATTTACAATATTTTGTATTAACCAGCATTTCTCTAAAATGCTTCTTACAAATTGGTGCATAAAAATCCTTCCCCCATTTACCAATCATGTATGAAACACCAAATTTTTCCGCTAACCTTGCGGTCATTATTGTAGCGTTTGAAACTTTTCCACCAGGGAATAATCCTACTTTATCCCCTTTTACCGTTTCCCCTATTTCCGGAAATCTATCCATAAAAGCTATAATATCAACACAAATTGTCCCAACTCCAACTATCATTATTTATGATTCCTCCTCCTAATATTGTCCATAGGTCGTCTGATAACGGCTCCACCTTTTCTTGATTTCTTCTTTTGTTAAGTTTTCCGGTACACCCACCTGCAAAGCTATATGATAAGTTTTTGCAATGTCTTCTACTATAACAGCATCATTAAGGGCTTTCGATGGACTTTTATCAAATGTAAAAACTCCATGATTTTTAACTAGAACAACAGGTGATTTGGTACGTGCCTCAATAATTGCCTCACCAGTGTCATAATATTCATGGGATGCATATCTGGAACAAGGGATAATATCCCCAAAATGATCTGCTATTGAAGTTAGGCAAACAGGGATCGATTTGCCAATTGTGGCAAAAGCCGTTGCATAATTTGAATGTGTATGCACTACACCATTAACTTCAGGTAAATTTTTATATAGATATAAATGAATTGGTAAATCTACAGAAGGCCTTAACTCTCCGTCGATAATATTCCCTTCTATATCCACCAAAACTAAATCCTTTGGTCTCAGTTTATTATAATCTACACCACTTGGCTTAATAAATATATACCCAGTTTTAGAATCTCTCCCACTAACGTTTCCATAAGTTAAAGTTACAAGTTTATATTCATTTAATAAAAGATTTGATAAAAATACTTCTTCCCTTAAAAGTTCTAAATCCTTCATATACTTATCTTCTCTCTTTTATTTTATTAAAAATTTTTTAACAATTTATTAAGAAGGAGGATATTAATATTAATCTCCTCCTTCTTAATTTAATTATTTATTTCTTTTTATAATCACTTATTATTTAGTTATTTTTATCGGGCTTTGGGTAGTAAATGGTTCAATATCTTGTTTTGATTTATCTTCATACCATGGTTTATCATAATATTTAACAGGATTCGTAAGTTCCTTTTGCCCACCTATAAACATCGGAGGGAATGGCAGATTATTCTGTTTTGAATAGTCAACAAGTTTTTGTAAAGCTTCTTTTCTAACTGGATCATCATCTATATAATACCATCTTGTAGGCATCATTATTCTTGTAGGAATATCTTCACCATTAAGATACCTTATTATATATTCAAAAGCAGGTAAACCATAATAAGGGGAGCACTCATGGCTAGATCCATATTCACCAGATAAAATGCCTTCCAATGCAGCAGTATCACCGTCTACCCCATTTATATAACCAAGCAATTCATTTCGTCCAGCTTCCTTAATCGCTTGAAGAGCACCAAGACCAGTAGCATCACAGCCACATACTACAGCATCTATTTCTCCTGCTTTATATGTCTGTAATAAATCTTTCATTAATGTATAACCTTTTTGTCTATCAAAACTTGCATCTCTTGACTCTATTATCCTTATATCAGGGTAATCTTTTAGAACCCATCTTATCCCCTGAGATCTTTGTATGCCGGGAGAAGAGCCTAAAATACCAGTTAATTCAACAACATTACCTTTAGGTGAACCATATTTTTTTGTTAACTGCTCTACTAAAGCTGCTCCATCTGCTACACCATTTAAATAATAATCCATACTAAGAATAGATTTATAAATCCCTGTGCCAGGATCAGCTTTTAATTCTCTATCTAAAGCTATTACTGGGATGTTTGCCTTTGCTGCTGTATCTAGTATTGGAGTTAGAGCTTCAGTTTCATTTGGAGATATTACAAGAATATCAGGTTTTTGAGCAACTAAACTTTCTGCTTGCCCAAGTTGTTTTGCAGAATCATTACCCGAATTTGACCATACCCACTTAATTCCATATTTGTCAACATATTTCTTTCCCCATTCATCCATATCCTGAACAAATGTTTTTCTCCATACATCTCCCATGTCACCATTAGAGAATGCAATAAAATACTTTTTTAAAGGAATTACACCAACATCTTTAATACCTGTAAGAAAACCTTCAGGGAAAACACCTTTAGGCGATACTGGTTCCGTAGCTGTAACATCTTCTCTCTCTGCAGTTGTACGAACTTTACCTGCTGCTGCGGTTGTCTCAGTAGCTGCTGCGGTTGTCTCAGTAGCTGCTGCGGTTGTCTCAGTAGCTGCTGCGGTTGTCTCAGTAGCTGCTGCGGTTGTCTCAGTAGCTGCTGCGGTTGTAGTTTTGCAACCTACAAAAACTGCTGTAAGAGCAATAACAACACATAGAACTACTACATATAATAATTTGTATGTCTTACCCATCTTTTCTTTACTCCTTTTTACTTTTATTGATTGATATAAGAAATTAGGTAGGTTCATACCATAACTTATCATCACCTCCTATCATAATAATTTTGTTGCCGTTGAAATTCTAAAGTTTTCATACTTATATAAAAATTTATAATATTGTGATTCTCAGAAACAAAAATTAATAAGTCTTTGGGGTTCATATCACTTAAAAACTTATTGTATATATAAATTTACTTAACAATTTTTAAATTCTATATTTAAGTAATCCCCTGAAATAAATTTTTAGTTAGTTAAAATATCATATACCCTCTTAAAAATAGGAATATATCGCTACTATTCCCAATGGATAATTTAACATTATGAATTATAAAATTGCATTATAAATCAAAAAATTTATAATGCCCCATTTATTTATCACTTACCATTTTTTATGGCTATAATTAATTTCAACTAAACTATAAATAGCTAAAATACCCCTCTCCCCTATTAAAGCTTGATCCTACAAAAACATATAGTTTAATAGATATTACAAATGTCTCATTAAGTATATTTTTCTAAATTAGAGCATTGACTTTTAAATAATAAACAAATATATTTTAAAATAAAAAATATATTTTGTTTTTTTATAATATATTTTTTTGAGAAGTTAGTCAAGTATTTTTTAATTAAGTTTGATTTTAAGATGTTAAAAATCAAGATGCAGGATTGCTGTTATTTTGATTCTTTTTTATAATAAAAAGATACCAGCTATCCAAGGGGTAATGTAAGTTATAAATTTTTAAGAAGGATATTATATATAATTTAATAAAATGTACTATCTAAGCTTGGTGTTTACAGTTAACACTTATACCTCCAAGCAAAATATTATAAAATATATTTTAACCTGTCAGAGCTTTTAAGTCACTGACAGTTTGTAATTTAAAACAAGGAATAGAAC
>JAMDDL010000130.1 GCA_023488645.1 Actinomycetota bacterium
ATTCTTCAACCTGTTTAAAATATGATCTTACTGCATCTGCAAAAAACTCAGAACGGTTCTTTTGTATTATTTTCTTATAATTATCAACTTTTTTAATAATATCCTCGGGTATTGAAATATTTATTATTGCCATTTTAAAACTCCATATTTATTTTTTATTAATAGTAAGTTGAATATTTTTCAAAAAACAACCTAACTTACTATATCAATATTTAGGTAAAGTTATAATTAAAATTTTATATAATTTTATTAATAAAAATTATTTGCCAAATAATTAGCTTTATAATGTAAATTTATCTAGATATAATTATTTTTTTTATAACATAGAAATATTAATTTATAAAAATCAATGAAGTGGATCCCCATATTGTAACACTCTACATATTGTCCTGTATGTGGAGGAAACATGAGGATAATTGTCTTTATTGAAGACTGTAAGGTGGTTAAGAAGATTCTTGATTATCTGGGAGTAGATGAGTTTAAAAGGGACAAACCCCCACCTAAAAGACTATCAGTTGCAGATTCTTTTGATGAATATGCTTATGGTGATTATATAGATAACGATTATGCAGATTTTTAGAGAAGATATTAAATTCTAATATAAAGCCTTGCCTAAAACTGGCTGGCACAACCATAAATTTTATATATACTATATCACCACACAATATTTCTGCTTAAATTTTATCCAAAATCTCTTTTTTTTATTTTAAATTCATACCTTTTTGTGAATGTGTTATCATTTTTAGGTAGATACCCTGGCAAATACCTTATTTATACCTGAGGGATCCAGAAGCGAATTCTTATGCATCGGAAAAGTTTGGAAAAGGGTTTGAAGAAATATCCGACTTTGTAACGTATGAATCCGGAAGGATAAAAGCAAAAGTTACTGAAACTGTTGATAGCCTTAAAAACAAATTTGAAGAAAAAATCTGATATTATATATTATTCATATCGAAGGGCTTCAATGGGATTAAGCCTTGCTGCTCTCATTGCAGGATAAATTCCAAAAAATAATCCTACAAAAGTAGAAAAAGATATGGCAAGAATAATGGAGGGTGCTGAAATACTTGTTGAAATAGGCGAATATTTATTCAGTAAAATTGAAATGACAAATGCGAATATTATTCCCATAAGACCGCCTGTTAAACTTAAAACAACACTTTCAGTTAAAAATTGAGTTAAAATATCCTTGTTTTTTGCACCAATAGCTTTTCTGATGCCTATTTCCCTTGTTCTTTCAGTAACTGAAACTAACATTATATTCATTATTCCAATACCACCTACAAGCAGAGAAATAGCTGCTATGCTGCTTATTGCTATTGTAAATATGTTTGTTACAGCGCTTAATGTATTTAAAATTTCAGTCTGGTTTTGTATAGTGAAATCATCCTTCCCACCTGATTTTATGCCATGCTGTTTTCTTAAAATTCTTGTAATTTCTTCTGATGCAAGATCCATATTTTTTTCATTTTGAGCTTTTGCAATAATCAGATTCAAATAATTTTGTCCGTAAAGCTTGCTCATGGCAGTGGTTATAGGAACAGCAACTGTATTATCCTGATCCTGTCCGAAAGTATTGGTCCCCTTTGATTTTGCAGTCCCTATAACTTTAAAATTTTTCCCAAGTATTTTTATGTTTTTACCGATAGGATTTTCTTCTTTTCCTTTAAGTCCGACAGAATTAATATATTCAGATATCCTTTGATTTTTATTTTTTAATTTTATCTTTGTATATATGGTTGGAAGCTCCACATTTTGAAAAGTGTTAAATCTTGAAAGAAGGTTAAAAGTTTGGAATATAAAACCTACTTTCGTATTTCTGATATTTGCAAGCTGATTATCGTTTAACTTGCTGACATCAATGTTTTCAAGAAAATATTTCCCTGAATCCGGTGTATCAAGACAGCCAATAATATTCATTAAAGTTGATTTTCCTGAACCTGACGGTCCCATTATAGCGACAAACTCACCCTCATTTATCTGCAAATCAACTCCTCTTAGTGCTTTAACACTTATGTCTCCTATTTTGTATGTTTTTGATATACTTTCAATTTTTATTATTAATTTATCTTCCATTATTTAAAAATTTATTGTTTTTTCTTATATGAAAATCCCCTATTTATTTGAGTGTAAATTTCAGTTGCATAATAATTATAAATTCCCTTATTATCTTTGAGTCAGAGGAAAAGCGTTCTTTGATTGTTCAGGTTTTGAAAGTAAAACATTATCTCCTTCTTTTATTCCTGATTTGATTTCCGTATTTTCAAAATCACTTGCTCCTGCAGTAACATTATATGCAGCCTGCGCATTGGCAACTGCAGCTTCATATTGAGAAAGCTGTAAATTGTTCGATCCACTTCCGCTAGTTTTACTGAGCTGATACTTTGCCTGGTCTAAAGCAGTTTGAGCCTGATTAATTGAACTATTATATGAATTCTGGGCATCCTGTAAAGTTTTAAGTGCATTATGGATTGAAATATCTGACTGATTTTTTGCATTTGATAAATTTGTGTTTGCAGAATCTATAGCTTCATTACCTGCTCCATTTGTATTTTCCAGATTGTTCAGTGCATTATCAGAAGCTTGCTGAGCAAGCTTGTTATTTTCCTGTGCAACCTGGATGGCAACATGGTTTGCATCCAAAGCCGCCTTGTAATTAACTTCTGCCAGCTTAAGAGAGCTATCGGCAACCTTAATATTTTCCTGTGCTTGACTTATCAGTAATTTTGTTTTTCTGCTATCAATTTCAATCAGTATATTCCCTTTTTTAACAGTATCTCCCATTTCAACAGATTTAAGCACTTTTCCTGATGCAGGAAGTGATAATTTTTTTTCCTGACTTGAATCAACATTTCCGGACACATCAACACTTTGAACTATGTCTCCCCTTAAAGCTACGGCAGTTTCGGGAACAGATTGAGTCTTTCTGCAGGAAAAAAGCCAGACTGAAGACAGCGTTAAAAAAAAGATTAAAATCAATATCAGAACTTTAAAATAGTTACCGAATTTTTTATTTGAGCTTATATTAAACATAAAAATCACCTGTTATTAAAACTAATATCTTATTTTATGGTTATCAAATTTTAACTGTCAAGAAAAATATCTTAAAAATTAATATGCTATAATATAATGACTGTTCAATAGTTAATATCTTTTTGACATATATATTTTTTTTCTGATAACATTTATTAGTTTAAATATCTTTTAAAATAATTATTCTTATGTTTATTTTGGATGTAATAATTAAATAAAACAAATGTTTTAAAAACGAAAGGAAATAAAATGGCGGACTTTAGTGAAATAACAGACATCCATGCAAGAGAAATTCTTGATTCAAGAGGCAATCCAACAATAGAAGTTGAAACATATCTTAATGGAGGGGCGGTTGGAAGAGCTGCGGTTCCTTCAGGCGCATCTACGGGACAATTTGAAGCAGTTGAATTAAGAGACGGGGACAAAAAAAGATACCTTGGAAAGGGTGTGCTGAATGCAGTTGATAATGTTAATAACTTTATCGCTCCCGAACTTGAAGGTTTTGATGCTATTGACCAGAGGACAGTAGACAAACTAATGATTGATCTTGATGGTACTGAAAATAAGGCAAAATTTGGAGCTAATGCAATACTCGGGGTTTCCCTTTCAATAACAAAAGCTGCTGCTCTTGCGCTTGAAATTCCGCTGTATAAATATATTGGCGGTGTAAATGCCCATGTTCTTCCTGTCCCAATGATGAATATATTAAATGGAGGAAAACATGCAGATAGTACGGTGGACCTGCAGGAATTTATGATTATGCCGGCAGGAGCGCAAAATTTTTCTGAAGCTCTAAGGATTTGTGCCGAAGTATTTCATACATTAAAATCTGTTCTAAAAAAAGATGGTTTAAATACAGCTGTTGGTGATGAAGGAGGTTTTGCCCCAAATCTTAAAACTAATGAAGATGCCATAAAATATATCATAAAAGCAATTGAGGAAGCAGGTTACAAAGCAGGAAAAGATGTTTATATTGCTCTTGATCCTGCAGCAACAGAATTATTTAAAAACGGCAAGTATAATTTGAAAGGCGAAGGCAAGATTCTTACTCCTGCAGAAATGGTTGATTTTTATGCTGAACTTGTTGATAAATATCCTATTATTTCAATAGAAGACGGGATGGCTGAAGAAGACTGGGACGGATGGAAAAAAATAACCGATAAGCTTGGGAAAAGAATTCAGCTTGTTGGTGATGATCTGTTTGTTACCAATACCAAAAGACTTGAAAAGGGAATAAAAATGGGTGTAGCCAATTCCATATTAATCAAATTAAATCAAATTGGAACCCTTACTGAAACCCTTGAAGCAATTGAAATGGCAAAAAAAGCAGGATACAGTGCTGTTGTTTCCCACCGTTCCGGTGAAACTGAAGATACTACAATTTGTGATATAGTAGTTGGAACAAATGCAGGCCAGATTAAAACAGGTGCTCCGTCACGGACTGACAGAGTTTGCAAATATAACCAGTTGCTTCGGATTGAAGAAGAGCTTGAAGACGAAGCATCATATCCGGGAATGGCAGCTTTTTACAATATAAAAAAGTAATTCGCCGGTTGTAAATTACTTGACTTGCATAAGATTCATTTTTTAAATAAATCAAACGGGATTGTTACAAAAAACTTGTCAAAAAGCCCCCGATTTTAATCGTGGATATTAGTGGCAAAGATTTTTCTTAAAAATAGCTTGGCAAAGATAGTAGATATATTATATACTTATAAACAATATGGAATATAAGCATTCTGGCAATCAGGTCTATCTTATCTATTATCATTTAATATGGTGTCTAGTAGGGACTCAATCAAAAATATGAAAAAGTCTTTTAAATATCGTATTTATGCAAATACAGAAACTATTCAAAAAGCAGAAAAATGGCTTGATCTTTTAAGGCAATTGTATAACAATTGCCTTAGCGAAAGGATAATGGCTTATAGAGAAAACAAGGAATCTGTTTCTGTTTATACCCAGATGAGAAAACTACCCCATATTAAAAAGGAATTCCCGGAATACAGGCAAATTTCTTCTCAAACATTGCAGGATGTCCTGCAAAGACTTGACAGGGCATATCAAAATTTCTTTCTTAGGGTTAAAAATGGCAGCAAAAAAGCAGGATTTCCTAGATTTAAGGGACATCATAGATATGATTCATTCACACTTAAACAAGCCGGCTATAAACTTAATGGTAAATATTTACTGCTTAAAAATATCGGAAAATTTAAAATCAAGCTTTCCCGTCCTGCTGAAGGCACAATCAAAACTATAACTGTCAGCAGAACTTCTTGTAGCAAATGGTTTGTTTGTTTTTCTTGTGATAGGGTGCCACTTAAACTGCTGCTTAAAACAAATAAAGAAATAGGAATTGATATGGGTTGTAAGTCATTTTTAACCGATTCCAGTGGAAATAAAGTAAAAAATCCAAGATTTTTTAAAAAGTCTCAAAGACTGTTAATTAAAAGAGCGCAAAAACTTTCTCATAAAAAGAAAAGCTCTAATCGCAGAAATAAAGCAAGGATACTTGTAGCTAAAGCATATGAAAGGATTTTTAATCAGAGAAAGGATTTTCATTTTAAAGTTGCCAATAGGCTTCTTAAAGAAAATGATATTGTTTATATAGAAAAACTTAAGTACTTTAAAACTTTTAGAAATCTTAATAGGTCTATGCGGGATGCAGCCTGGTTTGATTTCTTCAATATACTGAAAGCTAAAGCGGAGGAAGCTGGGCGCAAAGTTATTGAAGCTCCTGCCAGAAGTACATCTCAAATTTGTTCCAGTTGCGGGACAGTAGTTCCAAAAGATTTATCTGTTCGTGTTCATAATTGCTCCTTCTGTGGTTTAATCATAGACCGTGATTATAATTCCGCTTTAAATATTTTAAGGCTCGGGCAGGGCCTTCGGGGAGCAGAAACCAAAGTTTCTGCAATGAACTGAGAATCTCCCGACTTTAGTCTTGGAGAGTGTCAACGTATTATTCATGAAAAAAAACTAAATAAATATGATTTGAAAACAAAAAGGAAAGGAAAAAATGGAAAATATTGAAAAACTGAAATTTATAACCGGCAGCATTAAAAATCCTGAAAAAAAATATTATGAAATGGCACAGGAAAGACTTGATAATTTAACCAAGCCGCTTGGCAGTCTCGGAAGACTTGAAGAACTTGCAAAACAGATTGTTGGAATTACAGGAAACATTAAACCT